>NZ_PCZU01000252.1:0-2754 GCF_002887785.1 Rhodococcus sp. ENV425 | reverse complement strand
GCGCCAGATTCAGGGTGGTCAGGTCCGCACCGTCGAGGGTGCCGCCCGCGGCGGCGAGGGCGTCGGCGACCCGCGCGCCGGGCGCGACCCGCACCAGGCCGGGCTTGCCCACCAGGCCCACCACGCTGACCACCACCTCGTCCGGCGCCGTGTCCTGCCGGGACGCAACGGGGTCGGCCGCCGGTGCCGCAACCTCCACCGCCGGCAGCGGCGGTACCGGCTCCGCGACGGGACGATCGCCCCAGACCACGACGAGTGTGGCCAGCACCGCCACGACACCGACCGCGGCGAGGGCCCCGGCCCCACCCCGGCCGGTCTGCCAGCGCGCCGCGCGCAACCGCTCGAGCGGACCCGGCGGCTCGACGGTGCCGGCCGGGTCGTACCACGGGTGCGGGTCGTCGTCCGCCTGGTGCGGGATCGTCGGCGCCGCCGATGCCCGATCGCCGGCGGACAGGGCGATCGCGTCGAGCCGGCTGCGCACGAGATCGTGCTCGTCGCTGCTGCCCATGGCGCGACGCTAACCGGATCCGGCCGCCGTCCACGTGGCCGCCGAAGCGATCCGGCGAATCTGTGGATGAATCGTGTGCCTGTGGACAACCCCTACGCGCGGGAGACGACCACCCCGACGGCGCCGGGACCGACGTGTGCGCCGAGAACCGCGTCGAGTTCGGACACCGACAGCGCGGTGCCGGCGGGCAGCCGCTCGGCGAGCTGTGCGACGAGCTGTTCGGCGCGTTCGGGGGCCTCGCGGTGGTGGACGGCCACCGCGGTCACCGGGTCCGCGGTGTCGACGACGCCGTCGACCAGCTTCGCCATCGCCTTGGTCATGGTGCGGGTCTTCTCCCGCAGCACCAGCCGGCCGTCGACGAGGTGGAGCACCGGCTTCATCGCCAGAGCGGTGCCCAGCAGGGCCGTGGCGGTGCCGATGCGGCCGCCACGGCGCAGATGGTCGAGCCGGTCGACCACCAGCAGGGTCCGGCTGCGGGCGGCGACCTCCACAGCCCGTTCGTAGACGGCCCGCACGCTCGCACCGGACCGGGCCAGCTCCGCCCCCGCCAGGGCAGCGAATCCCAAACCCATTGCGGTGGTTCGACTGTCGACCAGCTGTACCCGGTCACCGAGGGCGTCGGCGGCGTAGCGGGCGGCCGACCAGGTACCCGACAGCTCACGGGACAGGTGCACGGCGACCACGCCGTCGCCACCGCTGTCCGACAGCGCCTCGGCGTACGCCTCCGTCAGTTCGGCCGGGGAGGGACCGGAGGTGGTGACGCCGGACAGGTCGGCGGGCAGATCGTCCACGCCCTCGCGCAATTCGACACCGTCGACGATCACGTGCAGCGGCACGACACGGATGTCGTACCGCTCCACCATTTCCGGGTCGAGACAGCACGACGAGTCGGTCACCACTACTACAGACACGCCGCCTACCGTATGTCCTCCGCGGCGGCGCGCGCATCCCGGCGCACCATCCGTACCGCCTCGAGAACCGCGGCGGCCACCTCGCTGTGCCCGTCCCAGCCCCAGTGGATGCCGTCCGGGTTCGCCGCGCCGGAGTGGATGTCCGCGTGCACGGCCTCACCGAGATCGACCAGGAGAACCGACTTTTCGGACGCCCAGCGGTTGATCGCCCGGGCCGCGGCGGGACGGCCGCGGTGCACGGCGCGGTACTGCTCGCTGCGATGCACCGACGGCAGCGTGCCGATCACGGGCAGGTCCGGCCGCATGTACGCCAGCGACGCGCGGATGGTTTCGAGGTAGTCCACGCTGACCCGGGGCGGCAGGGCCACCGGCCAGCCGAGGGGCGAGAGCCGGGGCTGCAGCCATCCGTAGGTCTCCCGCACGACGCGGCGCAGGCGCGGCGGCCGCACGTAGCGCAGGGTCTCCCGCAGCGCCGTCGGCAGAGGGGACGGCAGGGTGTCCATGCCGCCCACGGCCAGCACGACGGCACCGGCCCGCGGGATCGTCGCCCACACGCGTGGATCCTGCGTCATCGCCCACCACGCGTCGCGTGTCGTCCACCCGATCCGCGCGACGAGTTCGACGTCCCAGTCGAGTTCCCGCGCCACGATGTTCGGCCAGATCCGCGGATGGTCCGCCGGCAGTCCGCCCTTCGGGCCGTAGTAGCTGAGCGAGTCACCGATCACGAGCAGCGTCGGCCGCTGCGGCCCGGCCACCGGCCGTGGGTCAGAGGACGTCATCGGCCGCCACCGTAGCCGTCGCGTTCCACACGTCGAGCCGCCACGCGGGCTGGTCCCCGTATCCGCTGAGCTGGACCCAGCCGGTGTTGCCGAGTCCGCCGAGGACCGGCCACCGGTCGACCGGGAGATCGAGCAGTGCGGCGGTCAGTGCCGCGATCAGTCCGCCGTGCGCGACGACGATGATCGGCCGCTGCACCCACTGCTCGTGTTTGTCGAGCAGTTCCTGGATCACCGGGGCGCTGCGCCGGGCCACGTCGACCCGGCTCTCCCCCTCGGGAGGCGCCCAGGTGGCGTCGGCCCGCCACGCTGCCCGCGCCCCCGGGGACACCGAGTCCACGTCGTGGTGGGTCAGGCCCTGCCACCGGCCGAGGTGGGTCTCGCGCAGCCGCGGATCGATCGCCACCGGCAGGCCGGCCTGGTCACCGAGTTCGACGGCGGTGTCGTAGGCGCGCCGCAGATCGGAGGAGACGATCGCCACGGGCCGGTGCTCGACGAGGATCCGGGCGGCGGCCACGGCCTGACGCCGCCCCAGCTCGGACAGCTCGGTATCGAGCTG
>NZ_PCZU01000251.1:0-677 GCF_002887785.1 Rhodococcus sp. ENV425 | reverse complement strand
CCGGCTCGGTGCCATAGAATTCGTACTGCTCGGTGGTACTGGTGTTGCGGAAGTTCACAATGCTCGAGACGTCTAGATCGTCCGCCGGGCCCTCGTCGAGGTAACGCTCGTGCGGCTGCCAGTGGCCCGGATAGAGATGGTCGGTGGCCTCCGTGGACTCGAAGTCACCGAACCCGCTGCCGGGACGGCTGTCGGCGCGTGGAGTGCAAGTGTGCATCGACTGCCGTCCTCCGTTCGTGACCTGACCGTTATTCGGACCGAAGCGACGGTAACGAAACGATCGCAAGCGTGGCAACCCAAACGGGCTGGAAATCGGGCCTTGTGACTGGCATCACAGTTTGAGCTGGGCGTATATGGAAACGTTCCTTCGGTTACGGCGCGATACCGAATATTCACGGTGTGTCACGCCGCGATGAATCGGAACGTCGCCGTAGCGTCGGGGCGTGCCGAGCCGCCCGCCCGTCCTCGTCGCCGCGTTCGTCCTGTCCGTGCTCGGCGCCATCGCCGTGGCGGTCGCGCCGTTCCTGCCGGCGGTCCGCGCCGACGCCGGGCCCGTCGGCGCCGCCCTCGGCGCCGCGACGCTCGTCGCCGTCGCCGCCGCGCTCGCGGTGCCCGTCGGCGCGGTGAGTCTCGTCCGTCGGCCCGGGCTCCTCGCCGGAATCCGGGCCGGCGCGCTG
>NZ_PCZU01000038.1:0-4174 GCF_002887785.1 Rhodococcus sp. ENV425 | reverse complement strand
GGTGCGGGCACGGTGAGCCGCTGTATCTCGCCTACTACGAGGGAATGACCTGCGGGCAGATCGCCGAGCGCCTCGATCTGCCCGTCGCGACGGTCCGGGCCCGCATCCGGGCCGGTGTGGCCCGGATGCGGGCCACCGCCACGGACGTGCCCGCCGGCTGACGGCCTATCGGGTCAGCGCCGGCAGCACCGCGCCGAGGACATGCGGCATCCAGGGCGCGAACACCTGCGGGGTCTGTTCCACCTCGCGTACCACCTCGGCGAGGGACTGGAACCGCACCTCGGCCACTTCGCTCGGAACGGGACGAGGAGCCGTGGTGACGCGTCCGACGACCACGTGGTCGAACTCGTGCTCCATCAGCGACGAGTCCGGATCGTGGGCGGAGTAGACGACCGAGGCCACCTCCTGCAGGTCCGACGGGCGCACGCCCAGTTCGTCCCAGCTGCGCCGGGCCGCGGCGTCGAGCACGCTCTCGCCCGGCAGCGGATGTCCGCAGCAGCTGTTGGCCCACAGGCCGGCGAAGT
The DNA here is from genome assembly GCF_002887785.1 of Rhodococcus sp. ENV425. NCBI lineage: Bacteria > Bacillati > Actinomycetota > Actinomycetes > Mycobacteriales > Nocardiaceae > Rhodococcus > Rhodococcus sp. ENV425. The sequence goes on along the minus strand of NZ_PCZU01000038.1, from coordinate 3,650 downwards.
GGTACTTGTCCAGGCTTCTGCGCTGCAGCAGCACGTTGTCGTCGGCATCGAGCAGGAATGCCGAGAATGCGCGATGCAGCGGGGCCGGGGGGCGGTGCGCCGCCACCTTCTCGGCCGTCCCGACTTCCCGACCGTCGCGGTCGACCAGCACGACTAGAGTCACGACGTCTCACCTCCCCGTTCCACGTTCCCACAGTTGCGGCGTTTCCCCACGACGAGGCTCCGCACGCGGCGTCGGTGGGCATTCGGAGCGGCCACCGGAGTGGATGGGTTCGCTGCCGGACCGGCTCAGACCGCGCCCGCGAAGCCGTGCTGGCGCCACGCCTCGTACGTGACCACCGCCGCCGCGTTCGACAGGTTCAGCGAGCGCCGGCCCGGCAGCATCGGAATCCGCACCGTGGCGGTGACGTGCGGGTCGGCGAGCACCTCGTCGGACAGTCCGGTCGGTTCCGGCCCGAAGAGGAACACGTCACCGGGCCGGTACTCGAGCGCGGCGTACGACACGTTCGCGTGCGCGGTGAACGCGTACACCCGCTCCGGCCGCAGCGCGGCCCAGGCGGCCTCGAGGTTCTTGTGCACGGACACCGACGCCAGATCGTGGTAGTCCAGGCCGGCGCGCCGCAGCTTGGGTTCGGAGAGATCGAATCCGAGCGGCTCCACCAGATGCAGCTCGCATCCGGTCCCGGCGACCATGCGGATCGCATTGCCTGTGTTGGGCGGGATACACGGCTCGTGGAACATCACTCGGAACACCGATCCAGCTTGCCAGTCGGTGTCTCCGGGTCGTTCGCCGGCAGCCGCTTCCGGGTCGGACCGTCGCGCGCGGCCGTCCGACCGAGTCGCCGATGCGGCGTGCCCGGCCCGGGGCGGGACCGGCTGTGGTGAGGCTGTCTCCGCCCCGGCTGGACGACCTGAGACAATGGCGGTCGTGACTGCGACGATCCTGGACGGCAAAGCGACCCGCGACGAGATTTTCGAGGACCTGAAGGCCCGCGTGGCCGCGCTGAAGGCGAAGGGCATCACCCCCGGCCTCGGCACCGTTCTCGTCGGCGACGACCCGGGATCCGCGGCGTATGTGCGCGGCAAGCACAACGACTGCGCCAAGGTCGGCATCACCTCCATCCGCCGCGACCTGCCCGTCGCTACGACGCAGGAGGAGCTCGAGGCTGTCATCGACGAGCTGAACGCCGACCCCGCCTGCACCGGCTACATCGTGCAGCTGCCGCTCCCGAAGCACCTCGACGAGAACGCCGCGCTCGAGCGGATCGACCCCGACAAGGACGCCGACGGGCTGCACCCGATCAACCTCGGGCGCCTCGTCCTCGGCAAGGAGGCGGCGCTGCCGTGCACCCCGCGCGGCATCGTGCACCTGCTGCGCCGCTACGAGGTTCCGATCGCGGGTGCCCACGTGGCCGTCGTGGGCCGCGGCGTCACCGTCGGCCGGCCGATCGGGCTGCTGCTCACCCGGCGCAGCGAGAACGCCACCGTGACCCTCTGCCACACCGGCACGAAGGATCTCGCCGCGGAGGTGCGGCGCGCGGACATCGTCGTCGCCGCCGCCGGTGTGCCGGGACTGATCACCGCCGACATGGTCAAGCCGGGTGCGGCGGTCCTGGACGTGGGTGTGAGCCGGACGCCGGAGGGCCTGCGCGGCGACGTCGCCGACGACGTCCGCGAGGTCGCCGGGTTCCTCTCGCCCAATCCCGGCGGCGTCGGCCCCCTGACCCGTGCGTTCCTGCTGGCGAACGTGGTCGAGCGAGCCGAACAGCTCGCCGGCCGCTGACCCGGTGGTGCAACTGGCCGGCGCGGAGCGCTGGGTGCGTCTGGCCCGGCGGAATCTGCCCCTGCTGGCGGTGACGGTCGTCATCGCCGCGGCGGTGATCCTCGTCGTGGCGGATCGGTGGCGCCGCGGTGCGTTCGTCTTCGGCAGCGCCACCCTGCTCGCCGGCCTGCTGCGCCTGTGGGTGCCCGAGGACCTGGTCGGCGTGCTCGCCGTGCGCAGCCGGACCTTCGACGTGTCCGCGCTCCTCGTGGTGGGCGGTCTCATCATCGCCCTGGCGGTCTCGATCGATCCTCTCGGCACCGGCTGAACCGCCGGGCCTCGGCGGCCCGGCGGCACGCGGTTCTCAGCCCCGCGCGAGGGTGACGAGCTCGGACAGGAGCTTGGCGACGGCGTCGGCCTCGGTGAGGAAGCCGTCGTGACCGTCCCGGGACTCGAGGACGCGCAGCCCGTCGCAGCCGGGCAGCCCGTCGGCGATCTCCTGCTGCAGCCGCAGCGGGTACAGGCGGTCGGAGTCCACGCCGGCGACGATCGTCGGCACCGGGGTGGATCCGAGCGCGGCGGCCACGCCGCCCCGGCCGTGCCCGACGTCGTGCCGGTTCATCGCCTGGGTGAGCGCCACGTAGGTACCGGGATCGAAGCGGGCGACGAGCTTGTCGGCCTGGTGCTCCAGGTAGCTCTGCACCGCGTATCGGCCACCGTTCCAAGGGTTTTCACTCCCCTGGGGGGAGTTGGCGAAGCGGGTGTCGAGCTCGCCCTCGGTCCGGTACGTCAGGTGCGCGATCCGCCGTGCGATGCCCAGTCCGGCCCGCGGCACCCGTCCGGTTCCGTAGTAGTCCCCGCCTTGCCAGTCCGGGTCGGCGGTGATTGCGGCGATCTGCGTGGTCTGGGTGCCGATCTGGTCGGCGGTGGCGCGGGCGCCCACCGCCAGGACCAGGGCCGCCCGCACCCGTTCCGGATATCCGACGATCCATTCGAGCGTCCGCATGCCGCCCATGGACCCTCCGGTCACGGCGGCGAACCTATCGATGCCGAGCGCGTCGGCGAGGGCGACCTCGGCGGCGACCTGGTCGCGCACCGTGATGCCGGGGAACCGGGAGCCCCACGCCTTGCCGTCCGGGGCGGTCGAACCGGGCCCGGTGGTGCCGCGGCAGCCGCCCAGCACGTTCGTCGCCACGACGCACCACCGGTCGGTGTCGATCGGCGCACCGGGACCGACCATCCCGGACCACCAGCCCGGCGACGGGTGCTCGGGCCCGGCGGGGCCGGTCACGTGCGAGTCCCCGGTGAGGGCGTGTTCGACGAGGACGACGTTGTCGCGGGTCGGCGACAGCCTGCCCCACCGTTGCACCGCCACCGTCACGTCGGGCAGGGTCGCGCCGCTCTCCAGCGCCAGCGGCCCGATGTCGACCGTGCCCAGACGGCCGTCCTCCGGCGGCAGCTCCACGTGGCGCCGGTCGACGCGCGCCGTCAAGACGCGACCGCCTCGAGGCCGGTGGTGATGTCGGCGAGGATGTCGTCGATGCCTTCGATGCCCACGGCGAGGCGGACCTGGCCGGGGGTGACGCCGGCGGCGAGTTGCTCGGTGGCGGTGAGCTGGGAGTGGGTGGTGGAGGCGGGGTGGATGACCAGCGAGCGGACGTCGCCGATGTTGGCGACGTGGCTGTGCAGGGTCAGTGCGTCGACGAACTTCTTGCCGGCGTCGACGCCGCCGGCGAGTTCGAAGGTGACGATGGCGCCGGTGCCGCGGGGGGCGAGCTGCCGGCCGCGCCGGTACCAGGGGGAGGAGGGCAGGCCGGCGTAGGCGACGGAGGTGACCTCGGGGCGACCGTCGAGGAATTCGGCGACGCGGGCGGCGTTGGCGACGTGC
>NZ_PCZU01000250.1:10873-30711 GCF_002887785.1 Rhodococcus sp. ENV425 | reverse complement strand
CGGCATGAAGGCCCGGCGCCTGCTCTGAACCGTCTGCCCCGGGCGCGCGAGAAGGGCCCGACCGGTGACCGGTCGGGCCCTCACGTCGTGCCGGCCGCGCCGCGAGGCGGCTGCCGCCGATCAGCTGTGGTACGGCTCCGCGCTGACGAGCGTCACCTTCATGGTGCTGCCGTTGGGGAGCGTGTACTCGCGGGTCTCGCCGACCTTCGCGTCGATCAGGGCACCGCCCAGCGGGGAGCTGGGCGAGTAGATCTCGATCTCGTTGCCCCGGGCGCCTTCCTCACGGGTGGCGATGAGGAACGTTTCCTTGTCGCTTTCGTCGCCGTCGTAGTACACCGTGACGACCGAGCCGGGCAGCGCGACGCCGGACTGGGTGGGCGCAACACCGACCTTCGCGTTGTTCAGCAGTTCCTGCAGCTGACGAATCCGGGCCTCCTGCTGACCCTGCTCCTCGCGAGCGGCGTGGTAACCACCGTTCTCCTTGAGGTCGCCCTCTTCACGGCGCTCGTTGATCTCGGCCGCGATGACGGGACGATTCGCGATGAGCTGGTCGAGTTCTGCCTTGAGTCGGTCGTACGACTCCTGTGTCAGCCAGGTCACCTGGGTCTCGGTCATCCTCGATCACTTCCTTCGGGTTGGAGCCCCCGGCTCCGTCGACTGGTCGCCGCACTCGCAGCGACGACGGCAACGCGGATCCCTCGAACGTTCCCCCCAAGCCAGTGGCGAACAGGACCGCACTGCTTCCTATGCAGCAATACACGGCCCCAAAGGGTGGAACCGTGTATCCGGCGATTCTAGCACCAACGTGGTCTCCACCACGGAATCCGCAGCGTGCGGTCAGTGTGCGCGTAGGTATTCGGGCACGTCGAAGCTGCAGCCGTACATGTCCGCCATGCCCGGGCGCTGCGACGTCACCACCGGTGCGTCCATCAGCAGGGTGCCGGACTCGGACGAGGGGATCAGCACCTCGCGGCGGCCCGTCTCGGACCCGTCCTTCGACCGCGAGCGGATGATGCACACCGCCTCCTGCGACGGATCCTTCCGCGTCACGGTGAACTGCACCTGGACGGTGGAGTCGTCGACGACGGTGTAGGTGACGACGTCGCTCTCGATCTCCGGGGTGCCGAACTTCTGGTAGAGCAGGAACGCCCCGACCACCCCGACGACGAGCCCGACCGCGACCAGCGCCCACAACCAGGTGCGGCGGGATCCGCCCGTCGCCGGGTAGCGGCCGGTCGGGTAGCGGTCGATCGGGGTGGTGTCGGTCATCACATTTACTTTCGTGCACCCGCGAAGGCCGCGGGGGCGTGGCTGACGATGGACGTGTCAGGTGGAACTATAGGGGAGGAACCCAGGACGCCGGCTCGCAGTGCCGGTGGTCCGGGCCGCGACGATGCAGCCGACGGCGAGGTGGAGGAAAGACGTGAGCGGACTACGGCTCATGGCCGTGCATGCCCATCCCGATGACGAGTCGAGCAAGGGTGCCGCCACGACGGCCCGCTATGCCGCGGAAGGGCACGAGGTGCTGGTGGTCACCCTCACCGGGGGTGAACGCGGCGACATCCTCAATCCCGCCATGGACATCCCCGGGATCCAGGACCGCATGCCCGAGGTCCGGCGCGAGGAGATGGCCGCGGCCGCCCGCATCCTCGGCGTGCAGCACCGCTGGCTCGGCTTCGTCGACTCCGGGCTGCCGGAGGGCGACCCCAAGCCGCCGCTGCCCGAGGGCTGCTTCGCGCTGGTGCCCCTCGAGGAACCGACCCGCAAGCTCGTCGAGGTGATCCGCGAGTTCCGGCCGCACGTGATGACCACGTACGACGAGAACGGCGGCTACCCGCACCCCGACCACATCCGCTGCCACGAGGTCTCCGTCGCGGCGTACGAGGCGGCCGGCGACCCGGATCGGTTCCCCGAGGCCGGCCCGGCGTGGAAGGTGCAGAAGCTGTACTACTCGCACGGGTTCATCCGCAAGCGCCTGGAATTGTTCCGCGAGGAGTACGAGCGGCGCGGCGAACCGTTCCCCATGGAGGAATGGCTCAAGCGGTGGCGCACCGAGCAGGGCGACATCATGGCGCGGGTGACCACGCAGATCACCTGCAGCGACTACTTCCCGAAGCGGGACGACGCACTGCGCGCCCATGCGACGCAGATCGACCCCAACGGCTCCTTCTTCGCCGTGCCGCTGGACATCCAGCAGAAGGTGTGGCCGACGGAGGAATTCGAATTGGCCAAGACCCGCGTGCACACGGCGATCCCCGAAACGGATCTGTTCGCGGGCCTCGAGGACGGACAGGTGAGATGACGGTAGGCATGCTGGCGGCCGAGGTTCTGGCCCAGGACCCCACCGGCCCCGAATTCGGCAAGGCGTCGCCGCTCGGTCTCGCGCTCATCGTGATCCTGCTCGTGGCGACCGCCCTGCTGATCCGCTCGATGAACAAGCGGCTCGGCAAGCTGCCCGAGACGTTCGAGCCCGAGCATCCGGAGCCGGACCAGGCCGCGGACGAGGGGACCGATCGCGGGGCCGCGGAGAGCCGCAAACCCGACCACCCCCAGCCCCCGATGGCCACCAACTGACGGGCGCGTCGTGACACCCCCGGAGCCGTCGGTGCCCGGCACCCGCAACCGGAACACCCTCGGCGAGGCGACCAGCCCCTACCTGCGGCAACACGCCGGCAACCCGGTGCACTGGCACCAGTGGGGTGACGAGGCGCTGGCCTGGGCCCGGGAGCGGGACGTGCCGGTCCTGCTGTCCGTGGGGTACGCGGCGTGCCACTGGTGCCACGTGATGGCGCACGAGTCGTTCGAGGACGAGGCCACCGCCGCGCTGATGAATGAGCACTTCGTGTGCATCAAGGTGGACCGGGAGGAACGCCCGGACATCGACGCGATCTACATGAACGCCACCGTCGCGATGACCGGGCAGGGCGGCTGGCCGATGACGTGCTTCCTCACCCCGGACGGCGCCCCGTTCTACTGCGGCACCTACTACCCGACGATGCCGCGCGGCGGCATGCCGTCGTTCACCCAGCTGCTCGAGGCGATCGCCGAGACCTGGCGCAACCGTCGCGCCGACGTGCACCGGTCCGCCGTCGCCATCGTCTCCGAGCTGCGCCGCGGCAGCGGCGGCCTCGCTCCCGGCGAGCGCCCGGTGGACGCCGCGCTGCTCGACGCCGCCGACGCCGCCGTCGCCGCCGACGAGGATGCGGTGCACGGCGGGTTCGGGGGCGCCCCGAAGTTCCCGCCGTCCGCGCTGCTCGAGGGTCTGCTGCGCGGATACGAGCGCAGCGGGAACCCGGCCGTGCTGTCCCTCGTCGAGCGGACGGCCGAAGCGATGGCGCGGGGCGGCATCTACGACCAGCTGGCCGGCGGCTTCGCCCGTTACAGCGTCGACGCCGGGTGGGTGGTCCCGCACTTCGAGAAGATGCTCTACGACAACGCGCTGCTGCTGCGGGTGTACGCCCACCTCGCGCGACGGATGTCGGCGCCCTGGGTGCGACGGGTTACCGAGGAGACCGTCGAGTTCCTGCTGCGGGACCTGCGCACGGCCGGGCGCTGCTTCGCCTCCGCTCTCGACGCCGACACGGACGGGGTCGAGGGCCTGACCTACGTGTGGACCCCCGGGCAGCTGGCCGAGGTCCTCGGCGACGACGCGCAGTGGGCGGCCGAGCTGTTCACCGTGACCGACGCCGGCACCTTCGAACACGGCTCGTCGGTGCTGCAGCTGCTCGCCGACCCGGACGATGCCGAGCGCTACGAGCGGGTGCGGGCCGAGCTGTTCGCCGCCCGGCTGCAGCGGCCGCAGCCCGGCCGCGACGACAAGGTCGTCACGGCGTGGAACGGTTTCGCGATCACCGCGCTGGCCGAGGCCGGTGCCGCGTTCGGCCGCACCGACTGGGTCGACGCGGCCGTCGACTGCGCCCGGGCCCTGCTGGACCTGCACCTGGTGGACGGACGGCTCCGGCGTGCCTCCCTCGGCGGCACGGTCGGCGCCCCGGCAGGTGTGCTCGAGGACTACGGCGCCCTCGTCACCGCCCTGCTGGCGGTGTACCAGGCGACGGGCGACGCCGCGTGGCTCGACCCGGCCCGGGCCCTCGCCGACGTCGCGTTGACGCACTTCCAGGATCCGGCGCGGCCCGGAAGCTGGTTCGACACCGCCGACGACGCCGAGACCCTGGTGGCGCGGCCTCGTGACCCGATCGACGGCGCCACCCCGTCGGGGGCGGCGCTGATCTCCGAGGCCCTGCTCACCCTCGCCGCGGTCGTGCCCGAGGACCCGCGGTACGCCGACGCGGTGGACGCGTCGCTGCGGTCGGCGGTGGTGCTGCTCGAACGGGCGCCGCGCTCGGCCGGGCACTGGCTGACGGTCGCCGAGGCGGCGGTGCGCGGCCCGATCCAGGTGGCCGTGGTCGGCGGCGGCGAGCTGCTCTCCGTCGTGCGGCAGGCGGCCCCCGGCGGCGCCGTCGTGGTCGGCGGGGACCCGGACTCGTCCCCGTTGCTGGCCGACCGCCCGCTGGTCGACGGAGGGCCGGCGGCGTACGTGTGCCGCGGATACGTGTGCGACAGGCCGGTCACGACGGAGGCCGAACTGCGCGCGGCGCTCTCGGCCTGAGCGGTCCGGGGCTCAGCCGGCGCGGGACGGGGTGAGCAGCGCCGGCAGCGGAGCGTCGATGCCGTTGCCGTCGAACGCCTCGAGCACCGCGCGGGCGATCGCCCGCTGCACGGCCCACTGCTTGCCGGCACGCGTGCGCACGGTGATCCGCAGCGTCACCGACTCCGGGGTGACGGAGTTGACGCCGAGCATCTCGGGCGGCTCGAGGATGTCGCCGGCCAGGTCGTCGCGTTCGACCGTCTCGAGGGCCGCGCGCAGGGCCACCTCGCAGGCCCGGTGCACGTTGGCGGCGTGGGCGATGGGGGAGTCGACGACGGCGACGGCGTAACCCTGGCTCATGTTGCCCACGCGCAGGATCTCGCCGTTGCGGCAGTACCAGAGGGTGCCGCTGATGTCGCGGACGGTGGTGACCCGCAGGCCGACGGATTCGACGGTGCCGACCGCGTCGCCCAGGTCGACGACGTCGCCGACGCCGTACTGGTCCTCGAGCAGCATGAACATTCCGGAGATGAAGTCACGCACCAGGTTCTGCGCACCGAAACCGAGGGCCACGCCGACGATGCCGGCGGACGCGATGAACGGCGCGACGTTGAGTCCGAGCGTGCCGAGGATCTGCAGGACGCACCAGACGAGCACCACGACGGAGACGCCGGACTTGAGCACCGAGCCGATCGTCTCGGCGCGCTGCGTGCGCCGCTCGTTGACCAGCACGCCCGGCAGGCCCCTGGGGGCGCGTTCCTGGAAGGGCCGGAGCAGGCCGGGTTTGCCGTTCTGGTGCCGCGGCTTCGTCATCCGGTCGATGAACCGGTGCAGCACATACCTCAGGATCAGCGCTGCCACGAGGTATCCCGCGATCGTCAGCGGCCGCTCGACGAGCCACTCCCGGTTGGTTTCGGTCAGTTCGAATGCCAGTCGCTGAACAGTCATCCCGGCCGAGTCTACGGATCCGTGCCGCGACTGCCACCGATGTGATCTTTGTCCGAACGGGTTTACCCGAACACCACCAGCCACACGGCAACGGCATGGCACAGCGCGGCGAGCACGGTCGCCGCGTGGAAGAACTCGTGGTAGCCGAAGACGTGCGGCCACGGGTCGGGCCACTTGGTGGCGTAGAGGATCGCGCCGATGCTGTAGAGGATGCCGCCGACGAGCAGCAGCACCATCGGGACGATGCCCGCCTCGTCGATCAGCTGACCGGCGACGGGGACGATCGCCCAGCCGAGCAGCAGGTACAGCGGGACTCCCACCCAGCGCGGCGCGGTGGGCCAGAGCATCTTCAGCGCGACCCCCGCGAGGGCGCCGGCCCACACCACGAACAACAGGGTGCGGCCGGTCTCCGGCGGCAGGGCGAGCGTCGCGAAGGGGGTGTAGCTGCCGGCGATGAACAGGAAGATCATCGAGTGGTCCGCACGCTTCATCCACGTGCGTGCCCGCGGATTGTGCCAGTGGACGCGGTGATAGAGGGCGCTCACGCCGAACACACCGCAGACGGTGAGGCTGTAGATCACCGTCGACCAGCCCGCGGGCGGATCGGCCACGGTCTGCGACAGGACCACCAGCGCGATGCCGGCCACCACTGCGACGCCGAACGCCCACAGATGGATCCAGCCGCGCATCCGCGGCTTCACGGGCAGTTCGTCGATCCCGAAAACCGTCATGGTCGGGGCCTCCCTTCGATACCGAAGAGTAACCTACGCTTCCGTAACTTTCGCGGTGTGCTGGATGCGCGACGGGGCGGAGGCCGGCGCACGGGCGTCGGCCACGACCGCCGCTGCGACCGGAGACGACCGTGAGCGTAATGTGACCCGCGTGGTGATCTCGGGGTGAACGCGCGCGGCCTGCTGTATCAGCTCTACGAACGACGGCTGCTGAGCAAGCTGGACGGCGCGCAGCACCCCCGGCACGTCGCCGTGATGTGCGACGGCAACCGTCGCTGGGCCCGCGAGAACGGGTTCACCGACGTCAGCCACGGGCATCGCATGGGCGCACTGAAGATCGCCGAACTGCTGAGCTGGTGCGACGCCGCCGGCATCGAGCGGGCCACCATCTACCTGCTCTCCACGGAGAATCTGCAACGTGAGCCCGAGGAGCTCGAGGCGCTGCTCGAGATCATCACCGACGTCGTCGAGGAGATCTCCGGGCCGGAGCAGAACTGGAGCGTCAAGATCGTCGGCACGCTCGACCTGCTGCCGGACGAACTGGGCCGGCGGCTGAGCGAGGCCGCCGAGCGCACGCAGGGGCGCACCGGCACCCACGTCAATGTCGCGGTCGGCTACGGCGGCCGGCAGGAGATCGCCGACGCCGTGCAGGCCCTGCTCCGGGCCAAGCAGGCCGAGGGGCTCGACGGCGAGGGCCTGGTCGAGGCCGTCACGGTCGAGGCCATCAGCGATCACCTCTACACCTCGGGGCAGCCCGATCCCGATCTCGTCATCCGGACCTCCGGCGAGCAGCGGCTCTCGGGCTTCCTGCTCTGGCAGAGCGCGTACTCCGAGATCTGGTTCACCGAGGCCTACTGGCCGGAGTTCCGCCGCGTGGACTTCCTTCGCGCCCTGCGCGACTTCGCGGCGCGGCACCGCCGGTTCGGGACGTAGCCGCGGTGTGTCCTTCGGGCTGTTTCCGCCGCCCGAAGGACACACCGGCGGCGAAGCCGCCTACAGCTTCCGCAGGCGCAGGCGGTTGACCGAATGGTCGGAGTCCTTGCGCAGGACCAGCGTTGCGCGCGGCCGCGTCGGCAGGATGTTGTCCACCAGGTTCGGCCGGTTGATCGAATGCCAGATCTCCTTCGCGGCCCCCACGGCGTCGCGGTCCGACAGGTTCGCGTAGTGGTGAAAATGCGCGTCGGGGTCGGAGAACGCCGTCTTGCGGAGCGCGAGAAACCGCTCGACATACCACTTCTCGATGTCCTCGAGGCGGGCGTCGACGTAGATCGAGAAGTCGAACAGATCCGAGACCATCAGCCGTGGACCGGTCTGCAGGACGTTCAGGCCCTCGATGATGAGGATGTCCGGTTGCCGCACCACGTGGTACTGGCCCGGGATGATGTCGTAGGAGATGTGCGAGTACACCGGAGCGGCCACCTCTGCGGCGCCGGACTTGACCTCCGTGACGAACCGCAGCAGCTTGCGACGGTCGTAGCTCTCCGGAAAGCCCTTGCGGTGCATGATGTTCCGACGCATCAGCTCCCGGGAGGGGTACAGGAAGCCGTCGGTGGTCACCAGGTCCACCCGGGGATGGTGCTCCCACCGCGCCAACAGTGCCTGCAGCACGCGTGCCGTCGTCGACTTGCCGACCGCGACCGACCCGGCCACCCCGATCACGAACGGCACCTGCTGGTCCGGGTGCTTCTCGCCGAGGAACGTGGCGGTCGCGGCGAACAACCGCTGCCGCGCGGCGACCTGCAGGTGGATCAGACGGGCCAGCGGGAGGTACACCTCCGCCACCTCCGCCAGGTCGATCTGCTCGCCGAGGCCGCGCAGGCCGCGCAGTTCCTCCTCGGTCAGCACCAGCGGCGTCGACTTGCGCAGCGTCCGCCACTGCTTGCGATCGAACTCGACGTACGGACTCGGCTCGCTCAGACGCGCCACCGGCACACTCCCGACTCGACGACGGGCCCGGCGGCATACCCCGGGTATGGCTGGCGGCGAAGGATGTCCATATCGGCCGATTGTGCTCGCTGACACATCCGCTCGCCGCGCGGGGTCCGGTTTCCGGGTTCGCCGGCAGGCACGGGGCCGATCCGGGGGACTAGGGTGCCAGGGCATGGACCCGGACTCGTTGGTGCGCGAATATCTCCTGCTCGGCCTGGCATTCGACCGGCTCGAGGAGGGTTTCGTCGACGCCTTCACCGGCGACCCCGCCCTGCGTGGCCGGGTGGAGAACGCGCCGGCCCCCGATCCTCGTGATTTATCCCACACCGCGCGCACACTGCGGGCCGCGCTGCCCGTCTCCGGGCTCTCCGACGAGCGCACCCGCTTCCTCGACGTGCACCTGCGCGCCCTCGAATGCTCGGCCCGCAAGTTCGCCGGTGCGGACATCGCCTTCGTCGACGAGGTCGAGGCCTACTTCGACGTGCATATCGACATGGGCGACGAGGACGCGTACCGCGAGGCCCACCGCCGCATCGACGCGCTGCTGCCCGGCAGCGGCCCGCTCGCCGAGCGAGTGCAGGCCCACCGCAAGTCCGAGGTCGTCCCCGCCGACCGCCTCGCCGAGTGTGTCGACGCCTTCTCGAGCGCCCTGCGCGACAGGGTCCGCGCGGTGTTCCCACTGCCCGAGACCGAAACCGTCGAATACGAGGTGGTCGGCGACAAACCGTGGTCCGGGTTCAACTACTACCTCGGCAACTACCGCTCCCGCGTCGCGATCAACTCCGACCTCGAACAGCACATGTCCCACCTGCCGCGGCTGATCGCGCACGAGTCCTACCCCGGCCACCACACCGAACACTGCCGCAAGGAGGCCGGACTCGTCGCCGGCGGGCACGACGAGCAGACCCTCTTCGTCGTCAACACCCCGCAGTGCCTCATGGCCGAGGGGCTCGCAGACCTCGCCCTCGAGACGATCGTCGGGCCCGGCTGGGGACAGTGGGCGCAGGACATCTACGCCGACCTGGGCCTGCGGTTCGACGGTGAACTCGCCGAGAAGCTGCACGAGGCGTCCGCCGGCCTGCTCGGCGTCCGCCAGGACGCCGCCCTGCTCCTGCACGACCGCGGCCGCACCGGCGACGACGTCGTCGCCTTCCTGCAGCGCTGGTCGCTGTCGAGCCCGGAGCGGGCCCGGCAGTCGCTGCGCTTCCTGTCGTCGCCGTTGTGGCGCGCCTACATCAGCACCTACGTCGAGGGTTACCGCCTGCTCGGTGGCTGGCTGGCGCAGGCCCCTGCGGGCGCGGAACGCATCGACCGGTTCCGTCGCCTGCTCGACGAACCGCTGGTGCCCAGCGCCCTGCGGTAACGAGCGGGCGTGACCTGGTCCATTGCCCGAGGGGACCGGGTTCCTCGACCGGGGGTGAGGTTCGTAGACTGGTAGGTGAATTCCTGCCGTCCCCAGCTTGGAGAATCCTCGATGACCGTTGTGCCCGGCACCGACGTCAACACCGCCTCGCTCTCAGACCTCGACCCCGAGCTGGCGCAGGCCATGGCCGGCGAGCTGTCGCGCCAGCGCGACACGCTCGAGATGATCGCGTCGGAGAACTTCGTGCCGCGCGCGGTGCTCCAGGCGCAGGGCAGCGTGCTCACCAACAAGTACGCCGAGGGCTACCCGGGGCGCCGCTACTACGGCGGCTGCGAGAACGTCGACATCGTCGAGGACCTCGCCCGCACCCGCGCCAAGGAACTGTTCGGTGCCGAGTTCGCGAACGTCCAGCCGCACTCGGGCGCGCAGGCCAACGCCGCCGTGCTGATGGCGCTGATGAACCCGGGCGAGAAGCTGCTGGGGCTCGACCTCGCCCACGGCGGGCACCTGACCCACGGCATGAAGCTGAACTTCTCCGGCAAGCTGTACGACGTCGCGTCCTACGGGGTCAGCAAGGACGACCACCGCGTCGACATGGACGAGGTCCGCTCCATCGCGGTGGCCGAGAAGCCGAAGGTCATCGTCGCCGGATGGTCCGCGTACCCGCGGCACGAGGACTTCGCCGCGTTCCGCTCCATCGCCGACGAGGTCGGCGCCTACCTGTGGGTCGACATGGCGCACTTCGCCGGGCTCGTCGCCGCGGGCCTGCACCCGTCGCCGGTGCCGTACGCCGAAGACGTGTCCACCACCGTCCACAAGACCCTCGGCGGCCCGCGCTCGGGTCTGATCCTCGCCAAGCAGGAGTGGGCCAAGAAGATCAACTCCGCGGTGTTCCCGGGCCAGCAGGGCGGCCCGCTCATGCACGTCATCGCCGCGAAGGCCGTCGCGCTGAAGATCGCCGCGAGCGAGGAGTTCAAGGACCGGCAGCGCCGCACCGTCTCCGGTGCGCAGATCCTCGCCGAGCGCCTGATGCAGTCCGATGTCACCGACAAGGGCATCACCGTGCTGACCGGCGGCACCGACGTGCACCTCGTCCTCGTCGATCTGCGCAACTCGCAGCTCGACGGCCAGCAGGGCGAGGACCTGCTGCACGAGATCGGCATCACCGTCAACCGCAACGCGGTTCCGTTCGACCCGCGTCCGCCGATGGTCACGTCCGGTCTGCGCATCGGCACCCCGGCACTGGCCACCCGCGGCTTCGGGGACGAGCAGTTCACCGAGGTCGCCGAGATCATCGCGGCCGCGTTGACGGGGTCGTCCGACACCGCGACGCTGCGCGGCCGGGTGAGCAAGCTTGCCGCCGACGCTCCGCTGTACCAGGGTCTCGAGGACTGGAACCTGGTCTAGGCGCGACGCCCGGCAATCTGTCCGGATCGTCTCGTTTACCCAATCTTCACCGACACGCCTCGTCGCTCATCGAGCGGACGGGGCGTGTCGGCGTTAGCGTCGGGGGTGTAGACGGCGCAGTTGCCGGCTACGCGGGAGGTCCTGATCGTGACTGTGACAGGCAGAGCGAGGGGCCGGCACCCGGCCCTCGTGTCCCTCGTGGACACCAGGTTCGACCGGCCCATCGAACGAAGTCTGTGTGGTGCTGCACAGATCTAGGAGCCTCACGTGACTGCAACACGCTCCGTCCCCGCCCGCCGCTCCGGCAGGACCCCGGCGAAGAAACTCGATGTACGCACCTTCGTACTGGACACCTCCGTGTTGCTCTCCGATCCGTGGGCGGTGACCCGCTTCGCTGAGCACGAAGTGGTGCTGCCCCTCGTAGTGATCGGCGAACTCGAAGGCAAACGGCACCATCACGAACTGGGTTGGTTCGCGAGGGAATCGTTGCGGCTGCTCGACGACCTGCGCCTGCAGTACGGCCGGCTCGATCAGCCCATCCCCATCGGGACCGCGGGAGGCACCCTGCACGTCGAGCTCAACCACACCGACCCGGAGGTGTTGCCGGCCGGATTCCGCACCGACACCAACGACTCCCGGATCCTCGCGTGCGCGTTGAACCTCGCCGGCGACGGCCGCGACGTTGTGCTGGTCAGCAAGGACATTCCGCTCCGGGTCAAGGCCGGTGCCGTCGGGCTGACCGCCGACGAGTACCACGCCCAGGACGTGGTGACGTCGGGCTGGACCGGCATGACCGAGCTCGAGGTGGACAGGGCGCTGATCGACGACCTGTTCGCCGAGGGGATCGTCGACCTCGACACCGCGAGGGATCTGCCGTGCCACACGGGGATCCGGCTGCTGGGCGGCTCGTCCAGCGCCCTGGGCCGGGTCACGCCGGACAAGCGGGTGCAGCTGGTGCGCGGAGATCGGGAGGCGTTCGGGTTGCACGGCCGTTCCGCGGAACAGCGGGTGGCGCTGGACCTGCTGCTCGACGAGTCCGTCGGCATCGTCTCGCTCGGCGGGAAAGCGGGGACGGGCAAGTCGGCGCTGGCGCTGACCGCGGGCCTCGAGGCCGTGCTGGAGCGTCGCACCCAGCGCAAGGTCGTGGTGTTCCGGCCGCTGTACGCCGTCGGCGGACAGGAACTGGGCTATCTGCCGGGCAGCGAGAGCGAGAAGATGGGGCCGTGGGCGCAGGCCGTGTTCGATACCCTCGACGGTCTCGCGAGCCCGGAGGTGATGGACGAGGTCATCAGCCGGGGCATGCTGGAAGTGCTTCCGCTGACCCATATCCGGGGCCGGTCGCTGCACGACTCGTTCGTCATCGTCGACGAGGCCCAGTCCCTCGAGCGCAACGTGCTGCTCACCGTGCTGTCCCGGCTCGGCGCCGGCTCGCGGGTGGTGCTCACCCACGACGTCGCCCAGCGCGACAACCTGCGGGTGGGCCGCTACGACGGCGTCGCGGCGGTGATCGAGAAGCTCAAGGGGCATCCGCTTTTCGCGCACGTCACCTTGACCCGCAGTGAGCGCTCGCCGATCGCGGCGCTGGTGACCGAGATGCTCGAGGAGTTCGCCCCGGGCGCCTGACGCCGTCGGCTGGTGGGCCGAATGTCACACCGGTGCGATGTGATCGACCCGATGTGACATTCGGCCACCGCCCCGCGCGAGCGGGTCAGTCCTGCGAGGGGCGCGGGCCGAGTTCGGCCTCGAGAACCTCCTGGACGACGCGCATCGCGGCCAGGCCGGCCGGGGCGCCGCAGTAGGCGCCCGCGTGGATGACCGCCTCGACGATCTCGGTGCGGGTCAGACCGTTTCGCAGGGCGCCGCGCACGTGCCCGCGCAGCTCGTTCTCCGCGCGCAGCGCGATCAGCATGCCCAGGTTGAGCAGGCTGCGGCTGCGACGGTCGAGTCCCGGCCGGGTCCACACCGAGCCCCACACGTGCTCGGTGACGAACTCCTGCATCTCCTCGGAGTCGGTGCCGCGGGCGCGGTCGAAGGCCCGCTCGACGAAGTCGGCGCCCATCACCTCGCTGCGGACCTGAACTCCGGCCTCGAACGCGGGCGTCCGGTCGGCGTCGGTCATCGTCGTGCTCCCTGCCTCGTCGCCGTCGAACGGTTCGGCGGCCGGGGAGATTCTACGACCGGCGCAGCACCGCCCGGAGTGCGCCGGCGCCCAGTGCGCCGACGATCGTGCCGACGTTGTAGTGGTCGTCCCACACCGCGATCTTCCCGTCGCGCAGTTCGAACGTGCCGCACACCCAGAACCGGGTGGAGACGGGGCCGAGGCGCAGGACGTCGGTGCGCTCGGTGAGCACCACGTTTCCGGTCGCGGCGATGTGATGGATGGTGACGTCGAAGCCCAGCGACGGCCGGCGCAGGCCCTCGAGGATGCGCCGCACGCGGGGCAGGCCCCGCACGGTCGGCAGCGACGTGTTGTGCCAGGCGATGTCCGGGTCGAGGAGGGCGACGGCGCGCTCGACGTCCTCGGCGACCATCGCGTCGAGGAACTCGCGGACGACGGCGACGGACTTCTCGTCCACGGAGGTGTGCGGCTCGGTCATGACGCTCCTGTTCGGGTGAAGGTTCCCAGGCCGTTCTCGTTCCAGTACTCGAACGTGACGCCGTCGGGGGTGAAGGTGGCCGTGGAGATCGTCCCGTCCGGGGCGTTCTCACCGCCGTCGATCGGGAAGGTGAACACGTCGCCGTCCCAATGGTCGAGCCGGTAGGTCTGCCCGGCGGGACCGATGGTGAGCACCAGTGTGCCGGCGCGATCGTCGATCCGCGCGGGACCGTAGTACTCGCTGGTGTAGACGCCGGTGTACTGCCCGAGGGGGCGGGCCGGGGCCGGATTCGTGGGAGCGGGGCGTCCGACGAGCGAGCCCTTCGGGTCGTCGAACGATGCGAACGCCTTCTCGTAGAGGGCGAACCAGTCCTCGCGGATCTCGCCGAACTGCACGAGATCGGCGAACTCGGCGGCGAGGGTCTCCGGCACGCCGATCGGGGCGGCGTTGGTGAGCGCGACGATCGCGACGTCCGCCGACGGCAGGGCCGTGAACGCGGTCGCGGCACCCAGCGAGAACGCCCCGGAATGGCTCAGCGTCACCCGCCCGGCCGGGCTCGTGCCCACATTGAACCCGTACCCGTAGAACCCCGCCCGGCTGTCGACGGTGCCCGGCGGGCTCGACACGGCCTGCGGGGACACCGCCGGCAGCAGGGCGTCCGCGTCGACGATGCGCCGGCCCTGGTACTCACCGTCGCCGAGCAGCATGGTCAGCCACCGCGCGACGTCGGTGACCGAGGCGCTCACCCCGCCGGCCGGGGACTGGGCGTCGGGATCGCGGACGGCGCGCGCGACGTAGTCGCCGTCGACGAGCTGATGACCCACGGCCCGGTTGGGCCGGGCCTCGTAGTCCTCGAATCGTGAACTGGTGGAGGTCATTCCGAGGGGTTCGTACAGCACCCGTGCCGACAGGTCCGCCCAGTCGGCCCCGGACGCGTCGGCCACCGCCTGCGCCGCGGCCGTGAGCCCGAAGTTGGTGTACTCGTAGGAATCCCGGAACGGCCCGAGCGGCAGCAGGCGGAACCGGTCGAACACCTGCTCGCGGTCGAAACCGAGATCCTCGAGCTCGTCGCCGGCGTGGTCGGGAAGCCCGGAGCGATGGGCGTAGAGATCGCCGACAGTCACGCGGCTCGTCACGTACGGGTCCGCGAGGGCGAAGCCCGGCAGGCGTTCGATCACCGGGGTGTCCCAGCCGATCACGCCCTCGCCGACCTGGTGTGCGACGACGGTTGCACCGAGCGGCTTCGACATCGACGCCAGCTGGAAGACGGTGTCGGCGTCCACCGCGGCGTCGCGGCCGGCCTCGCGCACACCGAACCCCTTCGCGTACACGATCTCACCGCGGTGCACGACCGCGACGGCCATCCCGGGGATGGCGGTCCGATCCATCAGTTCGCGTGCGAGGTCGTCGAGGCGGGCGACGGCGTCGTCGACCTGCCCGTCCGGGATGTCGACGCCGGCAACCTGCGGGGGAGTGAGCGACCGGGACTCCGGCGAGGCCGGTGCCGAGGACGTCGGGGAATCGGTGTCGACCGAGACGCACCCGGCCGACAGGGTCGCCACGAGGGCGAGGGCGGCGCCGATCCGGCGACGACGGGGTGCGCGCATGTCACGGCCTTTCTCGTCCGTCGCATGGTAAGCCCTGCGTCCGTGGCGCGGAAGCGTTCTGTTCCGCGTCACGGGCGCCGGTGACGGCGACGGACGCCGGTCGCAGCCTCGTTCGCCGATCGTTGTCCGACTGTGACGAGGAGAGCGGGCCGGGACGGTCGAACCGCCGCACCGGGCGCGACCTGCGCCGATGCTGCGATCGCGGCGGGGCGCGGACGGGCACCGGCCGCGCGGTCCGGTCCGGCGCGAGGAAACCGCCGCACGGGACGGTACGGGATGGTTAGCGTCGAGGGGCCGGTGTTCGGATGCCAACGAGGAGTGATCCCATGAATCGAATCCCGCGTCGTTCTGCCACTGTCGCCGCGGCCGTCGCCGCTGCAGGGCTGGTACTGGCCGGCTGCAGCAGCGACGACGGCACCACCGCAGAGGATGTGGTCGGCAGCGCCACGAGTGCAGCGCAGTCCGCGGTCGAGGGGGCAACGTCCGCCGCCCGGTCCGCGGTCGAAGACGCCACCGGAACCGGAGGCCCCACGGAACCGGGCGCCTCCGTGGAGGAGACGACCACGCTGCCGGGTGCGGGCGGCGCCGAGTACACCATCAGCGGGCCGATTCTCGCGAAGTACAACGAGATCGGCGGGGCGAACAGCCCCCTCGGGGCGCCGACCGCGGATCAGCAGGACGTCGGCGACGGCTACATTGCGGAGTTCGAGGGCGGCATCATCGCCTGGAGTCCCGACACCGACTCGCACGTGGTGTGGGGCGAGATCCGCACCGCCTGGGAGGCCCAGGGCGGCGCGGAGGGTGAACTCGGCTTCCCGATCAGTGACGAGCGTCCGATCCCGAACGGCCTGGAGAGCGAGTTCGAGATGGGCACCATCACCTACGTCGCGGGTGCGACGCAGGTGATCCCGAAGTAACCCGTCCCGATGTAGCCCGCGCCGGCTACGGCTGGAACACGAGCCGGCCGACGGTGTGCCCGTCCCCGAGGCGGGCCACCCCGTCGGCGACGTCGTCGAGGGAGAGCCGCTCGCTGATCAGCGGCTTGATGGCGCCGTCGTCGGCGAGGCGGCACAGTTCCTCGTGGCACGCCTCGATCGCGGCACGGTTGTACTGCCGGTACAGGCCCCAGTGCAGGCCGATGATCGAGTAGTTCTTGATGAGCGCGTGGTTCAGCGCCGGTTGCGGGATGGTGCCCCCGGCGAACCCGATCACCAGGATGCGGCCCTCGAACGCGATGCACTTGGTGGAGCGGTTGTACGAGTCGCCGCCGACGGGGTCGTAGATCACGTCCGCGCCGCGGCCGGCGGTGACGTCCTTGACGACGTCGACGAAGTCCTCGCGGTGCCGGTCGACGACGACGTCGGCGCCGAGAGCCCGGCAGTAGTCGGCCTTCTCGGCGCCGCCGACGACACCGATCACGGTGGCCCCGGCGGCCTTGCCGAGTTGCACTGCGGCACTGCCGACCCCACCGGCGGCAGCGTGCACGAGCAGGGTCTCCCCGGCCCGCAACTGCGTACGGCGGTGCAGGGCGAACCACGACGTCTGGTACCCGATCGACAGCGCCGAGGCCTCGGCGTCGTCGAGGGACGCCGGAGCGCGGTAGGCGTCCTCCTCCGGAACCACGGCGAACTCGGCGAATCCGCCGAAGGGGAACTCGGGATTGCCGATGATCCGGTCGCCGACGGCGAAGCGGGTGACGCCCTCGCCGGCCGCGACGACGGTCCCGGCGAGTTCGACGCCCGGTGTGAAGGGCAGTTCCGGCTTCAGCTGGTACTGCCCGCGGCACAGCAGCACGTCGGGGAAGTTGGCCGGCGCCGCGGCGACGCGCACGACGAGCCGTCCGGGCCCCGCCTCGGGGTCGGGGACGTCCGTCAGCTGCAGCGCTTCCTTGGGCTCGCCTACTTCGTGAATTCGCCAGGCCTTCATAGGGTTACCTTTCGCTCGAGTTCGGTGTGCGGAGGTGCGCTCAGCGGGCGGCGACGCCGGCCTCGGCTGCGGCGGCGGTACCGAGCATCGCTCCACCGTCGACGACGAGGGTCTCGCCGGTGATCCAGCTCGCCGCGTCGGAGGCGAGGAAGGCCACCGCCGAGGCGATGTCGGCCGGCTCGCCGATCCTGCCGAGCGGCAGGGCCGCGTCGAGCCGGTCCTCGTGGTCCTTCCACAGGGCCTCGGCCAGGCGGGTGCGCACGACGCCCGGGGCGACGGCGTTGACCCGCACCCGCGGCGCCAGCTCGAGGGCGAGCTGGCGGGTGAGGTGGATCAGCGCCGCCTTCGAGGCGTTGTAGAGGCCGATGTTCGCCTCGGGTGCCATCCCGCCGACGGAGGCGGTGTTGACGACCGCGCCCCCGTGCTCGCCCATCCACTCCCGCACGGCCAGGGAGGTCCACAGCACCGGACCCCACAGGTTGACGTCGAAGGTCTTGGCGAACCGGGCGTGGTCCTGGGCGATCACCGGGCCGAACGCGGGGTTGGTGCCGGCGTTGTTGACGAGGATGTCCAGGCGCCCGAACCGCTCGACGGTGAGTTCGACGCACCGCCGGGCCGCGTCCTCGTCGACCGCGTGCGCGCCGACACCGAGTGCGGTGCCCCGCACCCCGGCCGCGGTGACCTGCGCGGCCGCGGCGTCGGCCGCGTCCTGCTTGCGGGAGGTGAGCACCACGTTCGCGCCGGCCGCCGCGAGGTCCCGGGCGACGGCCAGGCCGATACCGCGGGACGCCCCGGTGACGATCGCGGTGCGGCCGGTCAGATCGAGTCCGGTCATGGGTCAGCCCACCGTCACCTTGTGGCCGTTGACCGACGGGGCGCCGGCGGGAGCGGTGCGGTACTTGCGCAGCTCGGCGACGGCGATGGAGCGCTTGTGCACCTCGTCGGGGCCGTCGGCGAGGCGCAGCGTGCGCATGTGTGCGTACATCATCGCGAGCGGGAAGTCGTCGGTGACGCCGCCGCCGCCGTGCACCTGGATGGCACGGTCGATGATCTTCAGCGCCATCGTCGGGGCGGCGACCTTGATGGCCGCGATCTCCATGCGTGCCTGCTTGTTGCCGACGGTGTCCATCAGGTGCGCCGCCTTCAGGGTGAGCAGCCGGGTCATCTCGATCTCGATGCGGGCCTCGGCGATCCAGTCCTGGATGTTGGCGCGCTCGCTGAGGGGCTGACCGAACGTCACCCGGCTCGACGCGCGCCGGCACAGGAGCTCGAGGGCCCGCTCGGCCATGCCGATGGCGCGCATGCAGTGGTGGATGCGGCCGGGTCCGAGCCGGGCCTGGCTGATCGCGAAGCCCTCGCCCTCGCCCGCGAGGACGTCCTTGCTCGGCACCCGCACGTTCTCGAAGGTGATCTCGGCGTGGCCCTCGCGGTCGGCGTACCCGAAGACCGGCAGGTTGCGCACCACTGTCACGCCGGGGGCGTCGATCGGGACGACCATCATCGACTGCTGGCGGTGCGGGGCGGCGGTGGGATCGGTCTTGCCCATCACGATGAGCACCTTGCAGTTCTTGTGCATCGCGTTGGAGGCGAACCACTTACGCCCGTTGAGGACGTACTCGTCGCCGTCCCGGACCATGGACAGCTCGATGTTGGTGGCGTCGGAGCTGGCGACGGCGGGTTCGGTCATCGCGAACGCCGAGGCCATCGTGCCCTCGAGCAGCGGGCGCAGGTACTTCTCCTTGTGCTCGTCGGTCCCGAAGAGGGTGAGCACCTCCATGTTGCCGGTGTCGGGGGCGTTGCAGTTGCACGCCTCGGAGGCGATGTGGCTGCGGCCCATGATCTCGGCGAGGGGCGCGTACTCGAGGTTGGTCAGGCCCGGGCCCCAATCGGGGTGGGGGTGGAAGAGGTTCCACAGGCCACGCCGGCGGGCCTCGGCCTTGAGCTCCTCGAGGATCGGGGGCTGGAAGTGCGGGTCCCCGGAGGCGCGCATCTGCTCCTCGTACACCGCCTCGGCGGGGTAGACGTGCTCGTCCATGAAGGCGAGCAGGGTGTCGCGGTACTGCACGGTGCGCTCGGACATTTCGTAGACCGACATGGTCACTCCTGGCGGAAGGGGGGCAGGGCTGGGATCGCCCGTCGTCGAAGGCGGTGCGTCGCGAAGAGGATGGTGACGGACGTCTCCCTCTCTGTATAGTTGAACGCGGTTTCAACTTCAAGTTTCGATTCGGCGCGAGTCGTTCCGGCCGCGCGGAGAGGAAGCATCCATGACCGACGACATCACCACCCTGCCCGTGCGTCCCACGGGCCTCGACGACCTCCAGGCCCTGGTGGGACGGGATATCGGGCCGACGGACTGGGTGCCGGTCACCCAGGAACTCGTGAACGCCTTCGCCGAGGTCACCGACGACCACCAGTGGATCCACGTCGACCCCGAGCGCGCCGCGACGAGTCCTCTGGGCACGACGATCGCGCACGGTCTCCTCGTGCTCTCGCTGGGGCCGGGACTGTCCTACAAGCTCATGAGCTTCGACGGGTTCGCCCACGGGCTCAACTACGGCTACGACAAGGTGCGCTTCGTCTCGCCGCTGCCGGTGGGCTCCCGCATCCGGATGCGCATGCAGGTTCTCGGGGCCGAGGCCGCCGGCGGCGGCATCCAGATCCGGACGCTGCAGACGTTCGAGCGCGAGGGGCAGGAGAAGCCGGTCGCGGTGGCCGAGTCGCTCGCCCGCGTCGTCGCCTGAG
>NZ_PCZU01000250.1:7764-10830 GCF_002887785.1 Rhodococcus sp. ENV425 | reverse complement strand
GATCGTGGAGGCCGGCAGCACCCGTTCCGGTTACCGTGCGTGGGCGATGCCCGGGACGGCCTTCGGGTCGCGGCGCACCGCGGCGGGGTTGGTCTCCTTCAGCACCCACGCCGAGAACAGCGTGAGGGCGCCCATCAGGGCCACGAACACCGAGACCCACGTCGTCGTGCCGGTGTTGGCGATCAGGGCGGTCATGATGAACGGCGTGCCACCGCTGACGGTGACGGCGGCGAGCTGGTAGGCGAGCGACGCGCCCGAGAGCCGGACGTTCGGTTCGAAGAGCTCGCCCAGGTACGCCGCCAGTGGGCCGTACGTCATGGACTGGAAGATCGAGCCGACCGTGACGGCCACCGCGAACAACACGAGATTCGCGGTGTTGACGAGCCAGAAGTAGGGGAAGGCCCACAGCACGAGCGCCGCGGCCCCGATCATGATCATCGGCCGGCGGCCGACGCGGTCGGAGATCCACCCCGACCACAGGATGAACCCGAGGCCCACCAGCGAGCTGGCCAGCGACACGGCCAGGATCGAGTTGCGGTTCATGCCGAGTTCGGTGGTGCCGTAGCTCAGGACGCCGGCGATGCTGATGTAGAACAGCGAGTTCGTCGCGGCGAGCAGGCCGCAGCCCAGCAGGATCTTGCGCCAGTGGGTGCGGATCGCCTCGGCCAGCGGGGCCTGGACGACCTGCTGCTCGGGCCGGGTTGCTGCGACTTCGGCCTGCAGTTCCCGGAATTCGGGGGTGTCCTCCACCTTGGTCTGGATGTAGAGGACGACGGGGAACAGCGCCGCGCTGGCGAGGAACGGGATCCGCCAGCCCCAGTCGAGGAACACCTCGTTCGGCATCGCGGCCGTCGCCGTCAGGAAGGCGACGTTGCCCAGGATGACGCCGCACGGCACACCCATCTGCCCGAACGTGCCGGCGAAGCCGCGCCGCTTGGGATCCGCGGACTCGGTGAGCAGCAGGACGATTCCGCCCCACTGTCCGCCGCAGGCGATGCCCTGCAGGAAGCGCAGCGTCACCAGGAGGATGGGGGCGAGGACGCCGATGGAGGCGGCGGAGGGCAGGCAGCCGATGAGGAACGTCGCCAGGCCCATGAGCAGCAGGGAGACCACGACGACGGGTTTGCGGCCGTAGCGGTCACCGAAGTGGCCGGCTACGAGTCCGCCGATGGGACGGGCCACGAATCCGGCCCAGAAGGTGCTGAAGGACAACAGCGTTCCCATCAGGGGTGAGCTGTCGGGGAAGAACACGTGCGGGAAGACCAGCGCCGCGGCGGTGCCGTAGAGAAAGAAGTCGTACCACTCGATCGAGCTGCCGATGAGCCCGGCGGCGAGCAGCTTACGATGAGCGCGCGTGTGGTGCGACGTGCCGGCGGGCGCGATGCCGGTCGGACTCACGGATGACGATGTCACAGATCAATTCCTCCGGTCGGACGGGCCGAGAAACAGCACTCAAACATGAATTCGGGTTCAGGCTGTGGTGCTAGTCTGGGGCATCCGTCATGTGATGTCAATCACGAGCGGGCCTCCCCCCAAAATGTCACTCGACGAAGGGAAACCAGTCATGGCCAGTGTTCTCGACCCCGTCCTCGCCCATGCGGACGCGGCGCCGGAACGCATCGCCCTGCGCACGCAGGACGGGCAGCGAAGCTATCGCCGGCTTCGCGACGACGCGCTGCGCTACGGCGCACTGCTCCGCGGTCGCGGCGTCACCACCGGCGACCGGGTGCTCCTGCTCGCCCCGTCGGTACCCGAATTCGTCGTGGCCTACCTGGGCATCCAGGCGGTCGGCGCCGTGGTGGTTCCGGTGAACACCATGTCCACCGCGGCCGAGCTGAGCTATACGCTCGGGGACTCGCGGGCCGTGCTCGCGATCGCCTGGCACGGCGCTTCCGCCTCGGTGGCCGAGGCCGCGGAGGGTCTCGGCGTGCCGTGGCTGCCGCTGGAGCCGGGCGCCGCGGTCGAGGAGGACCCCATCGACCCCGTCGACCGTGCCGACGGCGACATCGCGGCGGTGCTGTACACGTCGGGCACCACCGGCCGCCCCAAGGGGGCCCAGCTCACCGTCTCGAATCTGCTGTCCGCGGGCCGTATTTCGTGCACATTGTCCGGATCGGGACCCGAGGACCGCGTGGGGACCGGATTGCCGCTGTTCCACATCTTCGGCCAGGCCTCGGTGATGATGTCGGCGTTCACCGCCGGATCCTCCCTGTCCCTGCTGTCCCCGTTCGGCCCGGCGGCGATGCTCGATCTCGTGGTCCGGGATCGGCTGACGGTGGTGTGCGGGGTTCCGACCATGTGGAACGCGATGCTGCATGCCGAATCGCCCTACGGCCCGGCGGATTTCGAGGGGCTGCGGCTGGCGGTCTCGGGGGGAGCGTCGCTGCCGGGTGAGGTGGCCCGCGACTTCGGGCAGCGCTTCGGCTGCACCATCCGGGAGGGCTACGGCCTGACGGAAACCACGGCCATGGCGACCTTCTCGTGGGGGGACGTCCCGGCGCGCATCGGGTACAGCGGAACCGCGGCCCCGGACATCGAGGTCGAGGTCTACGGGCCGGACGGTGCCCCGTGCGGGCCCGGCGAGGTGGGGGAGGTGTTCGTCCGCGGACCCGTCGTCATGGCCGGCTACTGGCAGCGCCCGGCCGACACCGCGGCCGTGCTCGACGAGCAGGGCTGGTTCCGCACCGGCGACCTCGGAGAGTTCGACGAGCAGGGCCGGTTGCGCATCGTCGACCGGGTCAAGGACCTCGTCATCCGCGGCGGCTACAACGTGTACCCCAGCGAGGTGGAGGAGGTGCTCTACGAGCATCCCGACGTCGTCGAGGCCGCCGTGGTGGGCGTCCCGGACCGGCACTACGGCGAGGAGATCGCCGCGGTGGTCGTGCTGCGCGACGGCGGCGGCGCCGACGCCGAGGACGTCGTGCGATGGTGCCGGGAGCGGTTGTCCGCCTACAAGGCACCCCGCATCGTCCGCTTCGTCGACGCACTGCCGAAGGGGGCGTCCGGGAAGATCCTCAAGCGGGCCATCGACCGGGACGAGTTGTCCCGGTTCGTCGTACGCCGCTC
>NZ_PCZU01000250.1:0-7723 GCF_002887785.1 Rhodococcus sp. ENV425 | reverse complement strand
GCCGGGTGCCACACCCGGCAGCGGACGGCACCCGACTCAGTACGTGTCGCGGCGTTCGAAGATCTCGCGCGGGTTGTCGATCAGCATCCGGTCGATGTCCGCCTCGCTCACCCCGGCCTCCCGCAGGGCGGGCAGCACGTCGTTGTGCAGGTGCATGTAGCTCCACCGCGGCGTCTCCACGGCGAGCATCTTCGGATCGAGCCAGTCGTTGAGGGTGGCGTAGTCCTGCGACAGCAGCATCCGGCCGGCATAGCCGCGCTCGACGAGGGTCGCGATGGTCTTCACCCGCTGCTCGAATCCGAGGTAGACGTCGACGCCGCAGCGGTCCATGCCGATGTACGACCCGGCGTCCATCAGCGACGTGAGGTAGCCGATGTCGTCGGAATCGCCGCTGTGGCCGACGATCACACGGGAGAGGTCGACACCCTCCTCGGTGAACAGGCGCTGCATCACCAGCCCCGACTCGGAGTGGGCGTGGGTGTGCACGGTGATCGGCACGCCGGTGCGGCGGTGGGCGACCGCCACGGCCCGGGCCGTGCGCTCGACGCCTGCGGTCAGGCCCGGGGCGTCGATGGCGCACTTGAGCATTCCGGCGCGTACTCCGGAATCGAGGATGCCCTCCTCGATGTCGCGGACGAAGAAGTCCACCAGGGGTTCCGGGCCACCGAACAGGGTGCCGGGGCCGCGGTAGTGGAAGTAGTGCGGAAGGTCCATGTAGGTGTAGAGACCGGTCGCCACGACGATGTTCATGTCGGTGGCCTCGGCGACCCGCCGGATCAGGTCGATGTTGCGGCCCGTGCCGACCACGGTGAGGTCGACGAACGTGTCGAAGCCGGCCGCGTGCACCTCCCGGACGCGGTCGATCGCCTCCGCGACCGCCGCGTCGAGGTCGACGCCGATGTCCCAGTTGCCGTGCAGTTCGGGGGAGAGGACGAACAGGTGCTCGTGCATCAACGTCCGGCCGAGGCTGCCGCTGTCGACGGTGCCGGTGACGGTGGGGACGGTGGTCATGGCGTCTCGCTTCCTGAAGACCTGAATTGGAATTCAGCTTCATATGAGACCACGATGAGACGCCTGTCACAAGACCCACCGGCGTCGGGCGCAGTCAGCCCTGCGGCTCGACCCGCGTCATCGCCAGCACGTCGAGCCGCCGGTCCAGCTCCTCCTCGCTCAGGCCGTCGCCGATCAGGCCCCGGTCGATCACCGCCTGCCGGATCGTCTTCTTCTCCCGCAGCGCCTCCTTCGCGACCGCGGCGGCCTCCTCGTATCCGATCGCCGAGTTCAGCGGCGTCACGATCGACGGCGACGACTCCGCCAGGGTGCGCAGGTGCTCGGTGTTCGCCACGAGACCGTCGACGCACCGCTCGGCGAACAGGCGCGAGACGTTGGCCAGTAGGCGCAACGACTCGAGCAGGTTGCGGGCCATCATCGGGATGTACACGTTGAGCTCGAACGCGCCCGCGGCGCCGCCCCACGCCACGGCCGCGTCGTTGCCCACGACCTGCGCCGCCACCTGGGTCACCGCCTCCGGCAGCACGGGGTTCACCTTGCCCGGCATGATCGAGCTGCCCGGCTGCAGGTCCGGCAGCTGGATCTCGGCGAGACCCGTCAACGGACCCGACCCCATCCACCGGATGTCGTTCGCGATCTTCGTCAGCGAGACCGCGATGGTCCGCAGCGCCCCGGACGCCTCGACCAGACCGTCGCGCGCGGCCTGCGCTTCGAAACTGTTCTTCGCCGGCGTCAGCGCCTCCACCCCGGTCGCGCGCACCAGTTCGGCGACGACGCGGGGGCCGAACCCCTCGGGGGCATTCAGGCCCGTCCCGACGGCGGTGCCGCCGATGGCCAGCTCGCCGAGCCGCGGCAGCGTCGCCTGCACCCGCTCGATGCCGGCCTCGATCTGCCGGGCGTAGCCCCCGAACTCCTGCCCGAGCGTGACCGGCACGGCATCCATCAGATGGGTCCGGCCGGACTTGACGACCCGCTTCCACTCCTCCGCCTTCACGGCGAGGGACGCCCGCAGCTGGTCGAGGGCCGGGATGAGATCCTTCACCGCCGCCTCGGTGGCGGCGACGTGCGTCGCGGTGGGGAAGGTGTCGTTCGACGACTGCGACATGTTGACGTGATCGTTGGGATGCACCGTCACCCCGCGCTGCGCGGCGAGGCTCGCGATGACCTCGTTGGCGTTCATGTTCGAGCTCGTGCCCGAACCGGTCTGGAACACGTCGATGGGGAACTGGTCGTCGTGCAGGCCCTCGGCGATCTCGGTAGCGGCGGCGACGATCGCGTCGGCCTTCTCCGCGTCGAGCAGGCCCAGGTCCTGGTTGACCCGGGCACACGCCGCCTTGAGCAGGCCCATCGCGCGGATCTGGGTGCGTTCGAGGCCGCGGCCGGAGATCGGGAAGTTCTCCACGGCCCGCTGGGTCTGAGCGCGCCACAGGGCGTCGGCCGGGACCCGGACCTCACCCATGGTGTCGTGTTCGATTCGGAACTGCTGCTCGGGATTTTCGGCCATGGCTTCACAGTAGGCGGCTCGCGCCGCAGGGGCGCCCCTTCGGACCGGCGGAGATCCGAAAGGACACCACGACCGCGAAGCGGGTCACGGCATGGGAGGAACGGCCCCCGCGACGCCGTGGAAATCGATCGACGTGAACTCGCTGAGCTTCTTCAGACGGTGGTACGCCTCGACCATCCGGACGGTGCCGGACTTGCTGCGCATCACGATCGACTGCGTCGTCGCGCCGCCGCCGTAGTAGCGGACACCCTTGACGAGTTCGCCGTCGGTGACGCCGGTCGCGCAGAAGAAGATGTTCTCGCCCTTGACCAGGTCCGTGGTGGTCAGCACGCGGCCCGGTTCGTGGCCCGCGTCGATCGCCTTCTGCCGCTCCGCGTCGTCCTTCGGCGCCAGCCGGCCCTGCAGCGCGCCACCCATGCAGCGCATCGCGGCCGCGGCGATGATGCCCTCCGGGGTGCCGCCGATGCCGAGCAGCATGTCGACACCCGAACCCGGGCGCGCCGCGGCGATCGCGCCGGCGACGTCACCGTCGGAGATCAGGCGGATGCGCGCGCCGGTCGCGCGCACATCGCTGATGAGCTGCGCGTGCCGGGGACGGTCGAGGATCGTGACGGTGATGTCGGAGATCTCCGAGTGCTTCGCCTTCGCGACCCGGCTGATGTTCTCGGCGACGGGCGCGGTGATGTCGATGACGTCCGCGGCCTCCGGGCCGACGGCGATCTTGTCCATGTAGAACACGGCGGACGGGTCGAACATGGCGCCGCGCTCGGCGACGGCGAGCACCGCGATGGAGCCGGGCGCACCCTTCGCCATCAGGGTGGTGCCGTCGATCGGGTCGACCGCCACGTCGCACAGCGGACCGTCGCCGTTGCCGACCTCCTCGCCGTTGTAGAGCATGGGCGCCTCGTCCTTCTCGCCCTCACCGATCACGACGACGCCGCGCATCGACACCGAGCTGACCATGTGACGCATGGCGTCGACGGCGGCGCCGTCGCCGCCTTCCTTGTCACCGCGGCCGACCCAGCGGCCCGCAGCCATCGCCGCGGCCTCGGTGACACGCACCAGCTCGAGGGCGAGATTGCGGTCCGGGGCCTGGCGGCGGGTCGGGGTGCTGGCCGTCATGGGCTACTGCCTCCTGATGCAGTCGGTCGGCGCGGACGCCGACGCGGGACGGCCGCCGAGGGGACAGCCGCCGGGTTCCGATGGTTTCGAGTGGTAATTCTCTCATCACCGCCCCGTCGGCGGGGCTCGGACCCGGCCACGTGCGGGTATCGGTGCGGACGGCTGTCAGACTGGAAGCGTGGCCTCCCAGAAACCCCGCATTCTCCACGACACGCGCGACATGGCGTGGTCGCTGATCCCGCTTCTGCTGATCATGGTCGTCGTGGCCGCGATCGCCAGCCAATGCTCCTTCAGCCCCGGCGGCCCCACGGCGGGACCCGTGCCCAGCTTCGACGTCGACGCCGGCCTGAAGTACGACGCCCGCGAGCTGGACTTCCCGATCCGGCAGCCGAAGGTGCCCGAGGACTGGCAGGCCAACTCCGGCAGCCGCAGCATCATCACCGGCGAGCAGGGTGGCGATTCGAGCACCGTCGGATTCATCACCCCTGACGGCCGGTACGTGCGGTTCACCCAGTCGAATGCGGGGGAGGACGAGCTGGTGCGGTTCGTCGCCGGGGAGCCGCGCACCGCGACCGGGGCGCAGAGCCTCGCCGGCCGCGACTGGGTGGTCTACGGCGGCGAGGGCGTCGAACCGCTGTGGGTGTCCGACTTCGGCGACGTCCGGATCCTCATCGGCGGCTCCGGCGACGAGGCCGAGTTCCGCGAGCTGGCGACCGCCGCGGGTGCGGCCGAACCGCTGCAGCCCTAGCAGCCGCTCCGCTCACTCCTCGTCGTCGTCGGCGTGCGACAGCGCGGTCTCCACACGCTGCCGGGCACCGGCGAGATGCTCCTCGCAGCGCCGCGCGAGCGCCTCGCCCCGTTCCCACAGCGCCAGCGAATCGTCCAGGTCCAAGCCACCCTGTTCGAGCATCTTGACCACGTTGACCAGTTCGTCGCGCGCACGCTCGTAGCCGAACTCCGCCACGTCGTCGTTCGGGCCGCTCGCGGAGGTGGTCTTCGGGCCGCTCGCGGCCGTGGTCTTCGGGCCGCTCGCGGCCGTGTCCTTCGTCTCGCTCATCCGTTCCCCGTCACTTCTCTCGTCCGATGACGGCGGCGCGCAGCGCCCCGTCGGTGACCCGCACCCGCAGCTGGGTGCCGGGCGGTGCGTCGCCGGCCGACCGCAGCACCTCCGGATCCCCGTCGGGGACCACCCGCTGGACCACCGCGTAGCCGCGGGCGAGGGTGGCGGCGGGACCGAGGGTCGCGAGCCGCGCACCGAGGTGCTCGATCCGGGCGGCCTCGGCGTCGATCGCGCGGGTCACGTCGCGACGGGCGCACTGCCGCAGCCGCTCGATCTCCTCGCTTCGCCGGTCGACGGTGCTCAGGGGGTCTGCGAGCACCGGCCGGCTGCGCAACTGCTCGATCACGTGCTCCTCCCGGCGCACCCAGTTCCGCAGCGCCGCCGCCGACCGCCCTCGTAGCTCGTCCACCAGGTCCTGTTCGGCCACCGCGTCCGGCACGATCCGTTTGGCGGCGTCGGTGGGGGTCGCCGCCCGCAGGTCGGCGACGTGGTCGGACAGCGGGCTGTCCGGTTCGTGCCCGATGGCGCTGACCACCGGCGTCGTGCACCGGACGATCGCGCGGCACAGCGCCTCGTCCGAGAACGGCAGCAGGTCCTCCACGCTGCCGCCGCCGCGCGCGAGCACGATGACGTCGACGGACGGGTCGGCGTCGAGTTCCTCGAGCGCATCCAGGATCTGCGGGACCGCGGTGGGCCCCTGGACGGCGGTGTTGCGGATCTCGAAACGGACGGCCGGCCATCGGCGCTGCGCGACGCTGAGCACGTCCCGCTCGGCGGCGCTCGCGCGCCCGGTGATCAGACCGATCCGCTGCGGCAGGAACGGCAGGGGCCGCTTGAGCCGAGGGTCGAACAGTCCCTCGGCCGCGAGCAGCGCACGCAGCCGCTCGATGCGGGCGAGGAGTTCGCCGATACCGACGGCGCGGATCTCGGTGACCCGCAGGGCGAGGGTGCCGCGGCCGGTCCAGAACGACAGCTTGCCGAACATCACCACCCGGCTGCCCTCGGTGAGCGGTACGGGGGAGTTCTGCACCAGTTGCGGCGAGCACGTCACCGACAGCGACATGTCCGCCGACGGATCCCGCAACGTGAGGAACGCGGTGCGGGTGCCGGGACGCACGTTGAGCTGGGTGATCTGGCCCTCCACCCAGACCGAACCGAGCCGGTCGATCCAGCCGGCGACCTTCTGCGAGACGGTCCGGACCGGCCACGGATGCTCCGCGGAGTTGGACGGGGTGACCGTGGGCGCGGAGGTCACTTGGTGCTTGCGTTCGCGATCCGGTTGGACAGCATGGTCTCGAACGGGTCGCGTGCGCGCGTGGCGCTCTCGTACTCGAGCAGCGCCCGCAGGTCCTCGACCGACAGGGTGCGCATCCGGGCCCGCAGCTGTGCCAGGGTCAGCGACGGGTAGTCGAGCAGTTCGACGATCTCGGGCACCTCGGATCCTGCCGCGCTCCCGGCGGCCGTCTTCTTCGCCGCCTTCTTCGCGGATTTGCCCCCGGCCGCGTCGGCGCCGCCGACGGCGGTCTTGCCGGCGCTGATCTTCGCGGCGGTGGACTCGGCGGGCGACCCGGTCTCGGCGGCGCCGGAGCCGGCGGTCTCCGTCTCGGCGACGGGGGACTTGCCCGCGTTCGGGCCGGCGGCCACCGGCACCGCGGCCTCCGCGGCCGGCGGCATCGAGTAGAGCGCGAACCGCCCCGGCGCCGCGGCAGTCGACATCTCGGCAGTGCCCGCCGGCACCTCGGCGTCGTCGTCGAAGGTGGCCCACGACGGCTCCTCGGCGGGGGCCGCGCCGAGCAGCTCGAACAGCTGGTCGCCCTTGATGGCGAGCGACGTCATCGTCTGCTGGATCCGCATCGTTGTCTGAAGGATCTGGCTGACCGTGGTCATCGGCAGCGCGACCGCGGTGGACGGCAGCTTGAGGGTCTCTTCGTACGCGGTGACGGCCAGCCCGGCCGCCACCCGCGCCATGAACGGTGGACGGATCATGAGAAACAGACTGCCTCACGTGCCGCCCGATTGGTAGCCGACGAGGGCCGACCCCGCGAACGGCCCGTACCCTGGAGGCATGTCTGCGCCTGTTCCCCTCGAAGTCGGAATCACTCGGTCGGCCGGTTCACCTGCTGCCGGTAAGCGCGTCCTGCTCGCCGAGCCGCGCGGGTACTGCGCCGGCGTCGACCGGGCCGTCGAAACGGTGGAGAAGGCACTCGAGAAGCACG
The DNA here is from genome assembly GCF_002887785.1 of Rhodococcus sp. ENV425. NCBI lineage: Bacteria > Bacillati > Actinomycetota > Actinomycetes > Mycobacteriales > Nocardiaceae > Rhodococcus > Rhodococcus sp. ENV425. The sequence goes on along the minus strand of NZ_PCZU01000250.1, from coordinate 810 downwards.
GTGCCCCGATCTACGTCCGCAAGGAGATCGTCCACAACCGTCACGTGGTCGAGACCCTCGCCGAGCGTGGCGTGGTCTTCGTCGACGAGACCGACCAGGTGCCGGCGGGCGCGGTGCTGGTGTTCTCGGCGCACGGTGTCTCGCCCGCGGTGCACGCCTCCGCCGCCGAACGCAACCTGCGCACCATCGATGCCACGTGCCCGCTGGTGACGAAGGTGCACCAGGAGGCCAAGCGCTTCGCCCGCGACGACTACGACATCCTGCTCATCGGTCACGAGGGTCACGAGGAGGTGGAAGGCACCGCCGGCGAGGCTCCCGACCACGTCCAGCTCGTCGACGGGCCCGACGCGGTCGACCACGTCACCGTGCGCGACGAGGCCAAGGTGATCTGGCTGTCGCAGACCACCCTCAGCGTCGACGAGACCATGGAGACGGTCCAGCGGCTGCGCACGAAGTTCCCCCTGCTGCAGGACCCCCCGAGCGACGACATCTGCTACGCCACCCAGAATCGGCAGGTGGCGGTCAAGGCGATGGCGCCCGAATGCGACCTCGTCATCGTCGTGGGCTCGCGCAACTCGTCGAACTCGGTGCGGCTCGTGGAGGTGGCGCTGGGTGCCGGTGCCCGGGCCGCGCATCTCGTCGACTACGCCCGCGAGGTCGACCCGGCCTGGCTCGAGGGCGTGCAGACCGTCGGGATCACCTCGGGCGCATCGGTGCCGGAGGTTCTGGTGCGCGGCGTGATCGACCTGCTCGCCGAGCACGGCTTCGCCGACGTGCAGTCGGTGACCACGGCCAACGAGACCCTGGTGT
>NZ_PCZU01000037.1:8474-11800 GCF_002887785.1 Rhodococcus sp. ENV425 | reverse complement strand
ACCCGGCCTCCGTGGTGCTCCCGGATCCGCACGTGGCCGAGGGCAAGCGGTTCTGCTGGAAGTGCGGCAAGCCGGTCGGCCGCAGCACGCCGAACGGACCGGGCCCCACCTCCGGGCGCTGTCCCTCGTGCGGCACCCCGTTCGAGTTCGTCCCGATGCTGCCGCCCGGCGCCATCGTCGGCGGGCAGTACGAGGTGCAGGGCTGCCTCGCGCACGGCGGGCTGGGCTGGATCTACCTCGCCGTCGACCGGAACGTCAGCGACCGGTGGGTCGTGCTCAAGGGCCTGCTGCACTCGGGCGACGCCGAGGCGCAGGCCGTCGCCGTCGCCGAGAAGCAGTTCCTCGCCGAGGTGACGCACCCGAGCATCGTGAAGATCTTCAACTTCATCGAGCACCCGCGCCCGGACGGCACCCCGATGGGCTACATCGTCATGGAATACGTGGGCGGGCATTCGCTGCGCGAGGTGCTCGACAGCTGTCCCGAGCCGGCCCGGATGCCCGTCGAACAGGCCATCGCGTACGTCCTCGAGATCATGCCGGCGCTGAGCTACCTGCACTCGATCGGACTCGTCTACAACGACCTCAAGCCCGAGAACATCATGGTCACCGAGGAGCAGCTCAAGCTCATCGACCTCGGGGCCGTCACCGGCGTCGAGGACTACGGCTACCTGTACGGCACGCCCGGCTACCAGGCCCCGGAGATCGTGCGCACGGGCCCGACCGTCGCCACCGACATCTACACCGTCGGCCGGACCCTGGCCGTGCTCACCCTCGACATGCCGTGGCAGCAGGGCCGCCTGGCCGACGGCCTGCCCACCCCCGAGAAGGCACCGCTGCTGGCGGAGTACGAGTCGTACCACCGGCTGCTGCTGCGGGCGACCGACGCCGATCCGCAGCAGCGGTTCCGGTCGGCCGACGAGATGGCGAGCCAGCTGACGGGGGTCCTGCGGGAGATCCTGTCGCAGCAGACCGGCGAGGAGCATCCCGGCCTGTCGTCGGTCTTCAGCCGCCAGCGGACGACGTTCGGGACGGACGAGGCCGTCGGACGCACGGATTCGATCGTCGACGGCGTCGCGCGGGACGAGAACCTCTCGGCCCGCGACGTGGCGGCGGCGCTGCCGGTGCCGCTGCTCGACCCCAACGATCCGAGCGCCGCGCTGCTCGCCGCCGCGGTGCACAGCGAGCCCCAGCAGACCCTCGACTCGCTGCGGCACGCGCGCGACAACGGGCTCGAACGCGTCGTCGGCACCGCGGACGTCTCGTTCTCCCGCGAGATCACCCTCGCGGAGGTGCGCGCCCATCTCGACCTGGGCCACGGCACCCGCGCCGCGGAGATCCTGCGCAAGCTCGAACGCGACCTCGGCGCGGACTGGCGCATCGACTGGTATGCCGGACTGGCGGAACTCGTCAACGGCGAATTCGAGTCCTCCTTCGGCAGATTCGAGAAGGTACTCGCGGCGATGCCCGGCGAGACCGCACCCAAGCTGGCGCTCGCCGCAACCGCGGAACTCATCCTGCAGCACTGGGAGAGCGACGATCCCGAGGCCTGGCGCCGATTCTGCGAGAACTACTACCGCACCGTGTGGCGCACCGACCACAACGTGGTCAGCGCGGCGTTCGGCCTCGCCCGGCAGCTCACCCGCCGCGGCGACCGGGCCGGTGCGATCGCGGCGCTCGACCAGGTACCCGCGAGTTCCCGGCACCACGCCGTCGCCCGCATGACCACGGTGCTGATCCTGTTGCACGACAGGCCGATCGACGAACTCGAGGAAGCCGACCTGCGCGAGGCCGCGCGCCGGGTGGGGACGTTGTCGCCCGACGAGAGCCGGTTCCTGCAGATGCGCACCCTGGTGTTGTCGACGGCACTCGACTGGGTGCGCGCCGGCCACTCCGCCCGCCGCGAACTCGACCCGATCCTCGACGTCCCCTTCACCGAGAAGGGACTTCGCGCCGGCACCGAGTCCGGCCTGCGCGCCCTCGCCCGCAACGCCCCCGCCCGCACCCACCGCTACACCCTCGTCGACCTGGCCAACGCCATCCGCCCCCGCAGCATCCTGTAGCCCGTCTCCGCGCCGAACGTTGAAGGGGTCGTTATGAAGACATCGGGCGAGTAGCACTCCCGACAACCGCCCCCTCGCGCGTCACCAACGGGCACCAGCCGCGTCCAAAGCTCGGCGGACACGTTCGACAACGATGTGCGGCCGTTCCCTGAGGAGCACGGCGCCCACCCGCACAACTCTCCAACTGTTCTCCTCGAGGACCGCATATCGATCGATGTCCCGCGCTCGCTGCCGCCGGTCGGTCCAGTGGTGCTCGCCGTCGTATTCGACGATCACCTTCCACCGTCCCCATCCCATGTCCGCTCTCGCCAGGAATCGTCCGGAGCCGTCTCGGATGATCAGCTGCGTTTCGGGCGCAGGCAGCCCGTGGCGAGCGAGCAGGAGGCGAGTTCGCGTTTCGGGTGGAGACTCGGCTCCACCGTCGACGACGGCCAGCACGCGCCGGAGCTGTGCCACGCCCCTGGCGGCTCCGCGACTTGCCGCCACGTCGAATACGTCCGTCACCGGCAACCCCGTGGCGTTGCACAGGGCGTCCAGGGTTTCCACGGCGTGGTCGAAGCCGAGCGCGCGACCGAGATCGAACGCGGTGCGTGCCGGGGTCGTGACAATCAAGCCGCCGATCGTGCACACCTCGTGTGCGGCCAGGTCGGCCTTCCGCACGAGGATTGCCTTGGGCGCCCGCACATGAGCACCGAACGCCAACTCTGGGGGCACTTCGTCGTCGATCCATCTGGTGCCGTGCACCGCCGCGGCCGACATGCCGGCAAGTACGCCTTTCCGTCCCGACCACAGCCACGCCGCGTGCGCACGGCCGACCGCGTCGAGCACGGTGCCCTTCGATACGTACACATTGCGATGGATGCGATCGAACCGGCAGCGCAGATCGTGAGCAGTGACCCGGCCCGAAGCCACAGCTTCCGTGCCGAGGAAGGGTCGACCGGAGAAAGTCATGCGCGCAGCATGCTGGTCGCGCCGCGGCCGGGAAAGCCCGCTCACGTCACTCTGTGGACAACTCGGAGCTGTCCACAGGTACCACCTCGAGGGGGCGGCCTTCGGGAGTGGCACCTGTACGATGTCGCGCCCTCGCCCCCTTCGGCCTACACCAGCGCCGCGGCCGCGCGCGCGATGGCGAGCTCCTCGTTGGTCGGGATCACGAGGATCTCCACCTGCGACGTGTCCGCCGAGATGCGCCGCTCGCCGCGTGCGGAGGCGGCGTTGCGGGTCTCGTCGACGGCGATGCCGAGACGCTCGAGGCCGGCGAGGGCA
>NZ_PCZU01000037.1:3900-8452 GCF_002887785.1 Rhodococcus sp. ENV425 | reverse complement strand
GGCGGACGTCGACGTTGTTCTCTCCCACCCCGCCGGTGAACACGACGACGTCGACGCCGCCCAGTTCGACGAGATACGCGCCGAGGTACTTGCGCAGGCGGTGCACGTAGACGTCGTAGGCGAGCTTCGCGTCCTCGGAGCCCTCGGCGACGAGCCGCAGCAGGGCGCGGAAGTCGTTGACCCCTGAGAGGCCCTTGAGCCCGGAGCGCCGGTTGAGCAGATCGTCGATGGAATCGACGTCCATCCCGGCGCTGCGGTTCAGGTGCAGCAGCACGCCGGGATCGATGTCGCCGCACCGGGTTCCCATGACGAGTCCTTCGAGCGGGGTCAACCCCATGGACGTGTCGACGGGCCGGCCGCCGGCGATCGCGGAGGCCGACGCACCGTTGCCGAGGTGCAGCACGATCTGGTTCAGTTCCGACAGTTCACGTCCGAGGAACCGGGCGGCGCGCTCGGACACGTATTGGTGCGACGTCCCGTGGAAGCCGTACCGCCGGATGCCGTGCGCCCGGGCGACGTCCCGGTCGATCGCGTAGGTGGCGGCCGCGGCGGGCAGGGCGTGGAAGAACGCGGTGTCGAACACCCCGACGTGCGGAATGCCGGGCAGCTCCTCCCGCGCGACCTCCATGCCGATGACGTTCGCCGGATTGTGCAGCGGCGCAAGAACGGCCAGTTCCTTCACGGTGCGCACCACGTCGTCGTCGACGAGGGTCGGCTCGTGGAACACCTCGCCGCCGTGTACGAGGCGATGGCCGACGGCGATGATGCCGGCCTCGCGCAGGGGACGGCCCAGCGCCTCCACCCAGTCGAGGACGATCCGCAGTCCGGCGCGGTGGTTCTCGATGGGACCGACGTGTTCCTCGGTGCCGGTGGTGTGGTGGAACACGACCCTGCCCTCGGGCTCACCGATCCGCTCGATGAGCCCGTGCGCCACCGAGTCTCCGGTCTCGGGGTGGACGAGCTGGAACTTGATCGACGACGAGCCGGAGTTGAGCACCAGCACGGTGCCGTCCGTCTGGGAGCTCATTCGCCGGCCTCCTGCGCCTGGATGGCGGTGATCGCCACCGTGTTCACGATGTCCTGGATCAGCGCCCCACGCGACAGGTCGTTGACGGGCTTGCGCAGGCCCTGCAGGACCGGACCGACGGCCACGGCTCCGGCGCTGCGCTGCACGGCCTTGTAGGTGTTGTTGCCGGTGTTGAGGTCCGGGAAGATGAACACGGTCGCCCGGCCGGCGACCTCCGAGTCGGGAAGCTTGGCGCTGGCCACCGACGGTTCGATCGCGGCGTCGTACTGGATCGGTCCCTCCACCGGCAGGTCCGGCCGGCGCTCGCGCACCAGGGCGGTGGCGGCGCGGACCTTGTCGACGTCGACGCCCGAACCGGACTCGCCGGTCGAGTAGGACAGCATCGCGACGCGCGGTTCGATGCCGAAGCGGGCGGCGGTGGCGGTGGAGGAGATCGCGATGTCGGCGAGCTGATCGCTGGTGGGATCGGGCACCACCGCGCAGTCACCGTAGGCGAGCACCCGGTCCGACAGGCACATGAGGAAGATGCTCGACACCGTGGACACGCCGGGTTCGGTCTTGATGATCTCGAAGGACGGCCGGATGGTGTGCGCGGTGGTGTGCGCGGCACCGGAGACCATGCCGTCGGCGACGCCGAGGTGCACCATCATCGTGCCGAAGTACGAAATGTCGCTCATGATCTCGCGGGCGCGTTCGATCGTCATCCCCTTGTGGGCACGCAGCCGGGCATACTCCTCGGCGAACGGCTCGGCGTGTTCGGACGACCTGGGATCCAGCACGGTCGCCGCACTCAGGTCCACCCCGAGTTCGGCCGCCCGGCGCCGCACCTGCGTCTCGTCGCCGAGGATCGTCAGGTCGGCGATCTTGCGTTGCAGGACGCGGCCCGCCGCGCGCAGGATCCGGTCGTCGTCGCCTTCGGGCAGCACGATGTGCCGGCGCTGGCGGCGGGCCCAGTCGATGAGCTGGTACTCGAACATCTGCGGGGTCGTGACGGACGGCCGGGGCACGTCGAGGCGGCTCAGCAGCCGATCCGTGTCCACGTGCTGTTCCATCAGCGCGACGGCGGTGTCGATCTTGCGGTGCGCGCCGAGCGCCATGCGGCCGCGCGTCCGGTCGGCGGCCGACGCGGTGTCGAACGTCCCCAGGGTGGTCGTCAGGATCGGCAGGCTGGGCCTGAGTCCGGCGACGAGTTGCGCCATCGCCGGGTGCGGCAGGAGCCCACCGTTCATGATGATGCCGGCCAGCGACGGAAATCCTTCGGCGGCATTGGCATTCACGAGGGCGAGGAGCACGTCGGAGCGGTCGGCGGGGGCGATCACCACGACCCCCTCGGTGATGCGTTCGAGGATGTGTTCGGCGGTCATGCCGCCGACCATGACGCGCAGCGCCTCGCGGTGCAGCAGCTCGGGATCGCCGCTGTAGAGTTCGCCGTCGATCGCGGTCAGCAGTTCGCCCATGGTCGGCGCGACGAGGATCGGCACCTCCGGCAGCGTCCACAGCGGCACACCCCGGTCCCCGACGGCCGCGGCGATCTCGTCGAGCCGGTCGGAGGGACAGCGGTTGACGACGATTCCGGTCAGGTGGGCGTGCTGGGCGGCGAGTTCGGCCGTGCACACGCTGGTCAGTTGCGCCACCTCGTCGGGGGTGCGCCGGGAGCCGCGCAACACGAGCAGAACGGGCGCGTCGAGATTCGCGGCGATGCGCGCGTTGTAGCCGAGCTCGCTGGGGTTGGCGATCTCGGTGTAGTCGCTGCCGACGATGACGACGGCGTCGCACCGGTCCGCGACGGCGTGGTACTTGACGACGATCTCGCTGAGGGCGGCCTCGGGATCGGCATGCACGTCGTCGTAGGTGGCGCCGACGCACTCGTCGTAGTCGAGGTCGACGGTGATGCGTTCGAGGAGCAGTTCGAGGATGTAGTCGGTGTCGCCGTCGGAGCGGGCGATGGGACGGAAGACGCCGACCCGGGCGGCGGAGGCACACAGCGCCTGGAGCAGGCCGAGCGCGACGGTGGACTTGCCGGTGTCGCCCTCCGGCGCAGCGATGTAGATACTCGACACGGACTCGGCGGCGGCGCTCATGGCTCACACCCTAACGCTGCGCCGGTGCGTCCTTTGGGCGGTGGGAGCAACCCAAAAGACGCACCGGGGGCGCAGCGGCGTCAGTCCGCGAGCGGGTCGAGCGCGAAGTCGTACGTGGCCACCTTGCGGCCGGCGTCGTCGACCTGTGGTTCGAGGACGAGTTCCGGTTTCGTCGCGGTCGCGACGTCGTCGTCGAGCCACTCACCACCGGCGAAGTACAGCTGGGTGATGATCGGCTGCCTGCCGGGTGCGGTCACCCGCAGGTGCAGGTGCGCCGGGCGCCACGGGTGCCATCCGGCTGCCTCGATGAACTGTCCGGTGGGCCCGTCGGTGGGGATCTGATACGGAGCCGGCTCGATGGTGGTGATGTCGTAGCGGCCCTCGGCGTCGGCGACGACGGTGCCGCGCAGATTCCATTGCGGAAGGTGCGGGGCGAACTGGGAGTAGTAGCCTTCGTCGTCGGCGTGCCAGATCTCGATCCGGGCCCCGCCGAGGCCCCGGCCGTCGAGGTCGGTGACCTGTCCGCGCAGGACCAGCGGGGGGTGGACGCGATCCTCGTCGCGCATCGGGAGTGTGCACTGCGCCGGTAGTTCCGGTGCGCCCGGAACGTAGTACGGCCCCTCGATGCTGCCCTTGGTGCCGCGGAACCTCCGGGAGTTGACGTCCTCGATCTCGTGCTCGACGAACACGTCCAGCAGCAGCGGCCACTCGCCGCCCTCGCCCACGTCGATGAGCCACTGCTTGAGCACGCGGTACTCGTCGTAGGTGACGGCATGTTTCCGGATCAGCGCACCGAATCCCGCGAGGGCTTCGGTCGCGATGGCGGACAGACGCTCCGGTGAGGTGTCGGCGGTGCAGCGTTCGCCCTTGAACTTGTCGGTGGCGGCGGTGCCGGATGCGGCAGCGGTGGGGTTTTCGGTGATGGTCATGGTGTCTCCCGGGAAGTGGTCAGGCACGGCGGAAATGGGACACGTCGTCGTTGCCGACGAGGTCGGGCACGGTCCAGCCGTCGAGGTCGTACTCGCTCATGAACTGCTCGGCCAGGCCCTTCATGGCGGACACGTCCCCACGGCCTTCTGCGGCGAACAGCAGCTCGGCCTTGACGTTCTCGTGGTTGCCGGCGTAGTTCCGCTCGTACAGTTCGTGGCGGCCGCCGAACTCGGAGCCGATCGAGTCCCACAGGGCCTTCATGACCTTGACCCGGTCCACGGCGGTGATGCCGTCGGAGCCGCGGACGTACTTGTCCAGGTAGGGGCGCACCTCGGGATTCTTGAAGTCCGCCGCCGACGAGGGCAGGTAGATCAGGCCCGAGGCGACGTCCTGCTCGATGATCTCCTTGATGCGCGGGTAGCCGGAGATCATGAACATCCGGTAGGTCAGGCCGTACTCGAGCTTCGGGATGACGGTGTCGCCGATCCACGGTTCCGGGTTGTTGACCATCGCG
>NZ_PCZU01000037.1:3278-3890 GCF_002887785.1 Rhodococcus sp. ENV425 | reverse complement strand
ACCGCCGGCGCCGGTCGCGTCGAGGGCCTTCATCAGCAGGCCCGCGATGAAGTCGAGCTTGACCGCAAGGCGGGTGCAGCCCTGCAGCGTGAAGCGCTGGAGGAAGCCCGAGCCGCCGAGGAAGTTGTTGATCTTCTCCACGTCCCCGTACATGAACACGTTCTCCCACGGCACGAGCACCTTGTCGAAGATGAAGATCGCGTCGTTCTCGTCCATGCGCGAGGACAGCGGGTAGTCGAACGGGGATCCGACGACGTTGGCGTTCTGGCTGTAGGAGGCCCGCGAGATCAGCTTGATGCCGGGCGCGTCCATCGGCACCGTGCAGATCAGGGCGAATTCCTTCTTCTTGATCGGCAGGCCGTAGTGGGCGATGAAGTTGTAGTTGGTGATCGCCGAGCCGGTGGCGACGACCTTGGCGCCGGAGACGATCAGGCCCGCGTCGGTCTCCTTCTCGACCTTCATGAACACGTCGCCCACCTCGTCCGGCGGCAGCGACCGGTCCACCGGCGGGTTGATGATCGCGTGGTTCCAGTACAGGACCTTCTCCTGCGACTCGCGGTACCAGCGCTTGGCGTTGTCCTGGAACGGCGAGTAGAACTCGTCGTTGGCGCC
>NZ_PCZU01000037.1:0-3268 GCF_002887785.1 Rhodococcus sp. ENV425 | reverse complement strand
CATCCGCGCCCAGGTGGCGATGGCGTCGCGGTCGGCTCGCAGGTCGTCGGCGGACTTCGGGGTGCGGAAGAACGGCATGGTCACCCCGCCGTTGCCGGTGTCGGTGGGACAGGTGAGGGTGCCGACGTGCTCGCCGGTGTGCAGCGAGTCGTAGAGGCGCGCCGTCATGCGGATGGAGTTGCGGAACGCCGGATGGTTGGTGAAGTCCTTGACGCGCTCGCCGTGCAGGTAGATTTCGCGACCGTCGTCGATCGACGCGATGTACTCGTCGCCGGTCATCGGCCGCGAGGCGAAGGTCTGCTGCTGATTGGCCGGGTGGTCCGCGGCGACGTTCACCTTCGACCGGTCGACGGTGCCGGTAGCGGGGGCTGCTTCGGTGGTGGTCATGGTCTTCCCTTCGAAAGAGGTGGGAGCGGGGTCAGGAGGCAGTGCGGGCGAGCTGCGAGGGCAGTGGGGTGAATGTGGTGGTGGCGTCGAACCATCCGCTGTGCGGATCGTCGAGGCACCCGTTCCACGCGGTCGAGCCGGACCGGTCCCCGAGGTCGTGGAAGGTGCTGCGGAAGAACAGGAGCGGGTCCTTCTCGGCGTCGACGGAGGCGTCGACGATCTCGCCGACGAAGATGACGTGGTCACCGCCGTCGTATTCGGCCCACGGGCGGCAGATCAGGGTGGCCGCGTTGCCGAGGAGGGCGGGTGCGATTCCGGTGTCGTCCCATGTCGGCGCGACGGCCTGCGGTCTGCCGGCGAAATGCAGTGCGGTGGAGAGCTGGTCGGCCGCCAGGATGTTCACGGCGAACGGCGCGTCGTCGAGGTAGCCGCACGCCTTCGACGTCCGCGTCAGCGTCACCTGGCACAACCTCGGCTCCAGCGAGATGGCGGTGAAGGCCGTGACCGTGGCCCCGTGCGGGGTGCCCTCGGCGTTGGCGCACGTGACCACAGTGACCCCGCTGGCGAACTGACCGAAGATGTTGCGAAGTGCTCGCTGGTCCATGAGGAGACCGCCTTTCTGCACGATGTGCGATCGCAGGTCGATCCGGAACGAGAACCAACGTATGACCCGGATCACACTCCGTCGATCCGCATTGCGAAGGTGCGATCCGCATTGCGAAGCGGGCTCGGAACGCACCGGATCATCCGGGCGGCACGTGACCGTCGTCACAGTACGGTGCTAGCGTGGGGAGCTGCCCACATACCGGCACGGCACCAGTTGGGAGGGTTGGAAGGGCGAATGCGAGCACCGGAAAGCCGCGGCTTCACGGACTGGGACGAAGTGCACGACGTGGTGTCCCAGGCGTACTTCCCGCACCAGCTGACGCTCCTCAGCCGCGGGCCCGCCGCCCGCACGTCGCTGGAATCGACCCAGCTCGGCGCCGCGCGGCTGGCGCGGATCGGCTTCGGCGTGGACGTGTCGATCCGTTCCGAGCATCCCGGCGCGTACGGCATCAATATTCCCCTGACCGGGCATCTGGTCACCGCCGTCGGCCGCGACGAGGTCGTGTCGGCTCCCGGGCTGGCGACGGTCTGCCCACCCGACACCCCCACCGTCATTACCCGGTGGAGCAGTTCGTGCGAGATCATCGGGTTCAAGGTCGACCGCGACTACATGCAGCGCGAGATGGACCGCCTGCTCCCCCGTCCGGGTAGGCAGCTGCCCGCGCAGCTGGATCTGCGGGCGGGAGCGGGGGCCGACTGGCTGCGCCTCGTCCGAGCGGTCGCCGACGAGTCGCTGCGGGACAACGTCCTGCTGCGCAGCGGCCAGGTGGCCGAACAACTTTGCCGCGCCGTCACGACCGCGCTCGTGCTCGCCGCCGCACCGGACGACGGTGACGGCCCGACCGGGGTGCGGCCACGGATCGTCAAACGGGTGATGGACGCGGTCCAGCAGGATCCGGCGCGCCCGTGGACCGCCGCGGAGATGGCCGAGCTCGTCGGCGTCAGCGTCCGCCGCATCCAGCAGGGCTTCCGCGAGTGCGTCGGCATGACGCCGATGGAGTATCTCGCCGACGTCCGGCTCGAGCGGGTGCACACCGATCTGTCCCGAAGCGATTCCAGTGCAACGGTATCCGATGTCGCCCTCCGCTGGGGCATCATGCACACCGGGCGGTTCGCCGCCGCGTACCGGCGCAAGTTCGGCGCCAGCCCGTCCGAGACGCTGCGCGGCGGGACCGCCTGACCTACAGGCGACGTCGTCGCCGGTGTGTCCTTCGGGCGGCTGGAACAGCCCAAAGGACGCACCGGCGGCGCAGCCGCGTCAGGCCAGCGCGCGCAGGCGCGGCGCGAGGTCGCGCTCGAACAGGTCGAGGAAGCGCCGCTGATCGTGCCCCGGCGCGTGGAACACCAGATGGTTCAGCCCCGCGTCGACATACGCCGCGACCTTCTCCACCGCCTCGTCCGGATCCGACGCCACGATCCACCGCCTGGCCACCTGCTCGATCGGCAGCGCATCGGCCGCCGCCTCCATCTGCACCGGATCGTCGATGCTGTGCTTCTGCTCCGCCGTCAGCGACAACGGCGCCCAGAACCGGGTGTTCTCCAGCGCCCGCTCCGGATCGGTGTCGTAGGAGATCTTGATCTCGATCATCTTGTCGATCGCCCCGGCGTCCCGCCCGGCCTTGCCCGCACCCTCGGCCACCGCCGGCAACAACTTCTCGGTGTAGAGCTCCATCCCCTTACCCGAGGTGCAGATGAACCCGTCCCCCGCCCGGCCCGCATACCGCGCCCCCACCGGACCCCCCGCCGCGATGTACACCGGGATCCCGCCCTCGGGCACGTCGTAGATCGACGCCCCCTTCGTGGTGTAGTACTCCCCGTCGAAGTCGACCCGCTCCCCGGTCCACAACTCGCGCATCAACGCCACCGACTCCCGCAACCGCGCGAACCGCTCCTTGAACTCCGGCCACACCCCCGCATACCCGGTGGCGATCTCGTTGAGCGCCTCCCCGGTGCCGACCCCGAGCATCACCCGCCCCGGATACAGGCACCCCATCGTCGCGAACGCCTGCGCGATCACCGCCGGGTTGTACCGGAACGTCGGGGTCAGCACCGAGGTCCCCAACTGCAACCGCGAGGTACGCTCACCCACCGCGGTCATCCACGCCAACGAGAACGGCGCATGCCCCCCGTTGTGCCGCCACGGCTGGAAATGATCCGACACCGTCGCCGAATCCATCCCGTGTTCCTCCGCCAGCACCGCCAGCTCCACCAGCTCCCGCGGCCCGAACTGCTCCGCCGACGCCTTGTACCCCAACTTCAGACCCTGCGACACCAC
>NZ_PCZU01000249.1:33162-33827 GCF_002887785.1 Rhodococcus sp. ENV425 | reverse complement strand
CGCCCGCGAACGCGGACCCGAACTCGCCGAGGTCGCCCGGGAACGGAGTTCGCTGCTGTGGGGCACGGCCCGTGAGCGCGGCCCGGAGCTGGCGAAGGTCGCCCGCGAGCGGGCGCTGACGGCGGAGGAGCGTTCCCTGTTGCTGGCGCAGCAGGCCCGTCACCGCGCCGAGGAGGCCCTCACCCGCGCCCGCCTGCAGTTGCAGCGCTGACAGCACGGTCCCGCACCCGGCGATTCTGCGCCGGTGCGGGACCGCCACTAGACTTCTTGGGCACTTCGTGGCGACGCACCCGCCGCCCGTCCGACCCCGAGGAGACCCCTTGCCGGCCGATGGCCTGTCCCACCCCGACCATGAGCGTGAGCAGGTCTACCTGTCGATGCTGTACGGCCACCTCGACTCCATGCGGGCCTACGCCAAGACCCGGCTGAGCCGGGTGCTGCTCGACACCGGCGGCACTCCGCAGGCCCGCAGCGAGCGGGAGTCCTTCACGCAGCTGTACACCGAGGACATCGCGAAATACGACGCGGCCGAGCACGGGCTGTGCTTCGGCCGGATCGACGTGCGCGACGGCGAGGACGGCGACGGGACCGAGGTGCGGTACATCGGCCGCATCGGCATCCTCGACGAGGCGAACGACTACGAGCCGCTGCTGCTGGACTGGCGG
>NZ_PCZU01000249.1:33021-33136 GCF_002887785.1 Rhodococcus sp. ENV425 | reverse complement strand
TTCTATCTGGCGACGCCGGCGGCGCCGGAGGGCGTGACGCGGCGCCGGCACATCCGGTCGCGCAGCCGCGCGATCACCGCGCTCAACGACGAGTACCTCGATCTCGACGCGGCCC
>NZ_PCZU01000249.1:23972-33011 GCF_002887785.1 Rhodococcus sp. ENV425 | reverse complement strand
CCGTCTCGGCGGGGGGTGTCGCCGGCGAGTCGGCGCTGCTGGCCGCGCTGAACGCCGCGCGGACCGGGCAGATGCACGACATCGTCGCGACGATCCAGGCCGAGCAGGACGCGATCATCCGGTCCGAGCACAAGAGCGTGCTCGTCGTCCAGGGCGGCCCGGGCACCGGGAAGACCGCGGTGGCCCTGCACCGGGCGGCGTTCCTGCTGTACACGTACCGTCGGCAGCTCGCGAAGAGCGGTGTGCTCATCGTCGGACCGAACTCGACGTTCCTGGACTACATCGGGCAGGTGCTGCCGTCCCTCGGCGAGACCGGCGTGTTGCTGTCCACGATCGGTGACCTGTACCCCGGGGTGCGCGCGAGCGTCGAGGACTCCCTCGAGGCAGGCGCCATCAAGGGCTCGCTCGGCATGATCGAGGTGCTGAAGAAGGCGGTGCGGGACCGTCAGGAGATCCCGACGACGCCGATCCCCCTGGTCTTCGACACCTACCGGCTGACCCTCGACCGCAAGACGGTCACGCGGGCGCGGGGCCGGGCCCGGTCGTCGCGCCGGCCGCACAACCTGGCTCGCCCGATCTTCGTCTCCGCGGTGGTGGACGCGCTCGCCGACCAGCTCGCGTCGATCATCGGTGCGAATCTGGTCGACGGCGGAAACCTGTTGAGCCGGGACGACATCGACGACATCCGGGCCGAGATGCGGGCGGACCGCGACATCACGGCGGCGATCGACTCGCTGTGGCCGCAGCTGAGCCCGCAGCAGGTGCTCGCGGAGCTGTTCGCGTCCCGGGAGCGGCTCGCGTCGGCGGCGCCGGAACTCGACGAGGACCAGCGCGCACTGCTGCTGCGCCCCTCGGCGACGCGGGTGTTCAGCGCCGCGGACGCGCCACTGCTCGACGAACTCGCCGAGTTGCTCGGCGTCGACGACGCGGCCGAGCGGGAGCGCGTCGCGCGGCAGTGGCGCAAGCAGATCGCCGACGCGCAGGGCGCCCTGGACATCCTGACGGGGTCGGCCCCGCAGGATCTCGAGGACGAGCTGGATCCGGAGATCCTGATGGCGTACGACCTGATCGACGCCGACCAGCTCGCGCAGCGACAGAGCCGCTCGAGCCACGAGACCACGGCCGAACGGGCCGCCGGGGACCGGACCTGGACGTACGGGCACGTGATCGTCGACGAGGCGCAGGAGCTGTCCGAGATGGCCTGGCGGATGCTGATGCGGCGCATCCCGAACCGTTGGATGACCCTGGTCGGCGACACCGCGCAGACCGGGGATCCGGCCGGCAGCTCGTCCTGGCAGCGGATCCTGGAGCCGTACGTGGCCAACCGGTGGAAGGAGGCCGAGCTGACCGTCAACTACCGCACGCCCGCGGAGATCATGGAGATCGCACATGCGGTCCTCGCCAAGATCGATCCGCACCAGGTGCCGCCCCGCTCGGTGCGCGAGTCCGGGTTCACACCGTGGGTCCGGAACGTCGACGCGGACGGCCTTCTCGAAGCCGTGCACGGCGCCCTCGCGGCCGAGGACGGCCCGGGCCTCACGGCGGTGATCGTGCCGCACGATCTCGCGGCGCAGTGGGCGCATCTGCGGTCGGATTCGGTGCGGGTGTCCACCGTGAAGGACGTCAAGGGACTGGAATTCGATTCGGTGCTGCTGGTGGAGCCGACCGCCATCGTGGCGGAGTCGCCTCGCGGGCTCAACGACCTGTACGTGGCGCTCACCCGCGCCACCCAACGGCTCGGGGTGCTGCACACCGGGGAACTGCCCGAGGCACTGGCGGCGCTGGTGGCGCCGGCCCGGCTGTGACAGGTCACCGATGTGCCGTTTCACCGACTGCGCCGTTCGGCCGGGCGGTATGTTGCGGACGAACGTGCGACCGGTCGGAGCGGGAGGCGGGGCGGTGAGAGCGGTGTGGCCTCGGGGGCGCTGGGCGCGCATCCTGGCAGGGTTCGGGGTCCTCGCCACCACCGCGGGTTGTGCGGGGACCGCGGCCTCGGAGGACTCCGCGGCCGCCATCCCGGTCACGGTCCCGATGGCGGCCGCACCGGTCGAGGCGGAGGCGCTGGACGGGCCGGCCCTGCGGTTCAAGCAGGCCCTGGCCGAGGCCGGGCTGGCCGCCGGGGTGCCCGACGAGACGCTGGTGGCACTGGTCCGGGGGACGTGTGCCCAGCTGGCCGCCGGCCTGCCGGAAGAACAGATCCTCGGCTCGGTCCGGTCCGTCGCGGCCTTCGCAGCGTCCGTCTCGCGGGCGGAGTTGCAGGGCGACGACGCCGCCCGGTTCTACGTGGGTGCCGCCCGCGAGACCTACTGCTGATCGACGCGTCAGCGGACGGTGTGCACGATGAGCACGTCCGAGGTCGACTTGCGGGCCAGATCCGAGGGTACGGAGCCGAGCAACCGGCCGGTGAGGGTGTTCAGGCCCCGGTTGCCCACGACGAGCAGGTCCGCCTCCACCTCGTCGACCAGTTCGAGGAGCGAGTCGACGGGAGCCCCGACGACGGCCCGTTCGAGGACGTTCTTGGCGCCGGCTGCGTGGGCCTTCTCCCGGGCGGTGCGCAGGATGTCGTAGGTGGGCGCCGATCCGGTCACCTGGTAGGCGTCCTCACCGAGCACGTCGGCGGCGCGGGCGCTGTCCTTCGGATCCACCGGGTAGTAGGCGCACGCGATGACGAGACGGGCCTCGGCGTCACCGGCGAGAGCTGCTGCCTTCTCGACGGCGCGGTACGACGACTCGGAACCGTCGGTTCCGACGACTACGGTCCGGTAGGCGCTCATGCATTCCTCCATGAAATTGGTCGGGTTTCGCCGGCGGGCGACCGTCGTTGCGTCCCCCTTCCGACTGCTGCGTCGACAGTAGCGGCCGACCGGACGGGGTTGACGGCCTTTGGGGTGGATCCCACAGGGCCCGCCGCCGTGCGCTCGACGCCACTGACGACCGTTGACGTTACCGTGCGTCACCGTAACGCGGGCCGAACATCTGCGCGGGGAACACGCCGGACTCCACGATGGCGTCCCGCCACGGCAGCGCGAGCTCCGTCAGCCGGTCGGCCTTGTCTTCGCCCAGCGCCGCCCACGGCACCGCCGCGAGGTCGTCGGTCAGGTCCTCGACGAGTTCGCGGACCTCGAAGCCCTCGTCCGTGAGCGCACCGGAGCGGTCGAGCAGTCCGCGCGAGCGCAGCGCCGTCTCCGCGTCGGCCCACTCCTCCTTGCTCCAGCCGCGGCGCGCGCGGGCGAAGTCCTCGCTGAACCCGATCCCCGCGGCGGTGTGGGTGACGAGGGCCTCGATCCCGGTCAGGCCGGCGGTCTGCAACGCCGCGACGTGCCCGTCGCCCCGGTATTCGCGCAGCAGGGTCAGCGCGTGCCACAGGATCAGGTGCGGGGCGTCCGGCCACGGCAGGTCGGCGTGCCCCGCGTACAGCGGCCGGCCCTCCGGTCCCGGGACGGCCCGGGCGGCGCTCGCGGCGAGGTCCGCCGCCTCGCGCATCTCCGGCGAGTCCAGCACCTCGGGCCCGAGGATTCGGGCCAGCGACTCGTCGATGCCGCGCAGCCGGGCGGCCACGACGGCCTCCGGGGTGGCGAGCCGCCAGGCGTGCGGGATCGCGGACGCGACGAGACGGGGACTGAAGTTGTAGAAGGTGGCGGTCACGACGCCCGCCCCGACCGCGCCGAGCGCGGCGGAACGCGCCGCGAAGTACCGCATCCGGCCGGCCTCGAGGCCGGTGTCGCCGAGCGCGGCGTCGACTTCGGGGGCGAAGTACCCGACGGAGTGGATCAGTTCGAGGGCACGGGCGATGCGGCCGGCAGACTGTGGGTCCATGCCGCAGACGCTACGCGAGGCCGGCGGCGTCCATCCCGCGCAGTTCCTTCTTCAGGTCGGCGATCTCGTCGCGCAACCGCCCGGCCAGTTCGAACTGCAGCTCGCGGGCCGCGTTCATCATCTGGTCGGTCAGTTCCTGCACGAGGTCCGCGAGTTCGGCCCGGGGCATGGACTTCACGTCGCGGCCCTCGTAGACGCCGGCGCTCACGGCGCGACCGGATTCCCCCTGGGCGCGGCGGCCGCGGGAGGCGTTGCGGCCCGAGCCCCCGACCTCCACGGTGTCGTCGGCCTCCTCGTAGACCTGGTCGAGGATGTCGGCGATCTTCTTGCGCAGCGGCTGCGGGTCGATGCCGTGCTCGCGGTTGTACGCGATCTGCTTCTCGCGGCGCCGCTCGGTCTCCTCGATGGCACGCGCCATCGAGTCGGTGACCTTGTCGGCGTACATGTGGACCTCGCCGGAGACGTTGCGGGCGGCCCGGCCGATGGTCTGGATGAGGCTGGTGGTCGAGCGCAGGAACCCCTCCTTGTCGGCGTCGAGGATCGCCACGAGCGAGACCTCGGGTAGGTCGAGGCCCTCGCGGAGGAGGTTGATGCCGACGAGGACGTCGTACTCGCCGAGCCGCAGCTGCCGGAGCAGCTCGACGCGCCGGAGGGTGTCGATGTCCGAGTGCAGGTAGCGCACCCGGATGCCGAGCTCGAGCAGGTAGTCGGTGAGATCCTCGGACATCTTCTTGGTGAGGGTGGTGACGAGCACCCTCTCGTCCCGGTCGGCGCGCTCGCGGATCTCGTGTACCAGGTCGTCGATCTGGCCCTTGGTGGGCTTGACGACGACCTTCGGGTCCACCAGTCCGGTCGGCCGGATGACCTGTTCGACGAACTCGCCGCCGGCCTGCCCGAGCTCGTACGGGCCGGGGGTGGCCGACAGGTACACGGTCTGGCCGATGCGGGCGGCGAACTCCTCCCAGGTCAACGGGCGGTTGTCGACGGCCGAGGGCAGCCGGAACCCGAATTCGACGAGGTTGCGCTTGCGCGACATGTCCCCCTCGTACATGGCGCCGATCTGCGGGACGGTGACGTGGGACTCGTCGATGACCAGCAGGAAGTCCTCCGGGAAGTAGTCGATCAGGGTGGCCGGCGCGGAACCGGCGGGACGGCCGTCGATGTGCCTCGAGTAGTTCTCGATGCCGGAGCAGAACCCGACCTGGCGGATCATCTCGAGGTCGTACTGGGTGCGCATCCGCAGGCGCTGCGCCTCGAGCAGCTTGCCGCGGTTCTCGAGGTCGGCGAGACGGTCCTCGAGTTCGGCCTCGATGTCGGTCACGGCCCGTTCCATCCGCTCCGGCCCGGCGACGTAGTGGGTGGCGGGGAAGATCCGCAGCGAGTCCACCTTGCGCACCACGTCCCCCGTCAGGGGGTGCAGGTAGTAGAGCGCGTCGATCTCGTCGCCGAAGAACTCGATGCGCACGGCGAGTTCCTCGTACGCGGGGATGATGTCGACGGTGTCGCCCTTGACCCGGAACGAGCCGCGCGTGAACGCCATGTCGTTGCGGGTGTACTGCACGTCCACCAGCAGGCGCAGCAGGGCGTCGCGGGGCACCTCCACCCCGACCTCGAGCGCGATGGAACGGTCCAGGTAGGACTGCGGCGTGCCCAGGCCGTAGATGCACGACACGGATGCGACCACCACGACGTCGCGACGGGAGAGCAGCGCGGAGGTGGCCGAGTGCCGCAGCCGTTCCACGTCGTCGTTGATCGAGGAGTCCTTCTCGATGTACGTGTCGGTCTGCGCGATGTACGCCTCGGGCTGGTAGTAGTCGTAGTACGACACGAAGTACTCGACGGCGTTGTGCGGCAACATCTCCCGCAGCTCGTTGGCGAGCTGCGCGGCGAGGGTCTTGTTCGGCGCCATCACCAGGGTGGGGCGTTGGACCCGCTCGATCAGCCACGCGGTGGTGGCCGACTTGCCGGTGCCCGTGGCGCCGAGCAGCACCACGTCCTTCTCCCCCGCCTGCAGGCGGCGCTCGAGCTCGTCGATCGCGGCCGGCTGATCCCCGGCGGGCTTGTGGTCGCTGACCACCTCGAACCGGCCCTCGGCCCGTTCGATCTCCCCCACGGGGCGGAACTCGGAGTGGGCGACAACGGGATGCTCGCTTGCGAACGCCATGGGAACCAGGGTAGGCGGCGGCACCGACAATGCCGATCGGCGGCGGCAGGGACCCGGTGCCTGGCCGCCGGGACACGGAGTCATCCGCCGGGACACGGAGTCGTCCGCCGGGCATGATCGGTCGGACCGGCCCGCCCGTCCACCGTCGGCTCTCGTCGGAGCGTCCGCCCGGGAGACCGCGAAATCCAGGGGGTACACGTGAACGCTCGCAACGACCCGAAGCCCGCGGTGGCGCCCCCACCGGACTATCGGGTCCACACCCGGCTGGACCTGAAGAACGACCCGCGGGCGGCCACGGCCGTCCGGACCGTCCTCGTCCTCACCGTCGCCGTCCTCCTCGGCGCGGCAGTGGTCCTGGGCCTGCCGCTGCGGAGCGGGTGGGGCACGGCGCCCACGGTCGTCGTCACCGTCGTGGCGTGCCTCGGCTACCTGGCGGTGCACGAACTGACCCACGGCCTGGTCTCCCGGATCCTCTCCGGCGTGCGCCCGACGTACGCGGTGCGGTTCCCCTTCCTGACGACGGGCAGCGACGCCTGGCTCACGCGGAACGCGGCCGTGACCGTCACGCTCGCCCCCGTGGCGCTGTGGGGCGCGGTCCTGGTGGCCTTGCTGTTCGCCGTGCCCGTCGACTTCGTCCTCACCGTCTTTGTCGTCACGGTGGTGAACTTCGCGGGGTCGGCCGGCGACTACGTCCAGGCCGGCGTGCTGTGGCGGCTGCCCGCCTCCGCGCTCGTGCAGGACAACGGGTACGAGACGACGACGGTGGTGCCGGCCGGGCCGGCGGGCCGGTAGGTCCGGCACCGGCGGGTTCGCCGGCCCGGACCGCAGTAACGTTCAGCCCATGTCCGAGGCGAAACTTCACCACGTCAAGGTCGAGACCTTCGATGTGGCCGCGCACACGAACGTCGACCCGAAGGGCATCGTGCGGGAGGTGGAGGTGTACCGGGTCGAGCGGTGGGGCCTGTACATGGCGCGGCCCGCCGACCACCCGCAGTTCGGGTATCTCGAGTCGTGGCTGCTGCCGGACCTCGGCCTGCGCGCGTCGATCTTCCACTTCCGGCCCGGTTTCGAACGCGACCAGGACCGGTACGTCGACGTCGGCGAGTTCTGGTGCGAGGGGAACGTGTGGCACTCGCGCGACCACTACCTCGATCTCGTGGTGCGCACCGGCCGCGACACCGCCGTCGAGGACGTCGACGAACTGCTCGCCGCCGCGGCGGCGGGACTGCTGGATCCGGGGACCGCCGAGCGCGCGGTGCAGCGGGCGTTGCGGGCGGTGGACGGCATCGCCACGCACGGCCACGATCTCGATGCCTGGCTGGCCGCGCTGGCCATGCCGGTCAGCTGGCGCTGAGCGGGTCCCGCCTCGGTCCGGGCGTCAGGCCGACCAGCCGGTCTTCTCTGCCCACTCCCAGGCACGCGTGTAGGCGCCGTCGAACCAGGGGGCCTTCTCCCCGGCGTAGACGGCGGCGGCCTCGGCCGGGTCGTGCCGGGCGGCCGCGTCACGGGCCGCGGCCTGCTTGATCTCGGCGAATTCGGCGACGGCCTCGGGGTTCGCGCGCAACCAGTCCCGCAGCAGCAGGGCGAACTGCTGGCCGGGCCAGCCCTGCACCCGCAGATGCACGTACGCGGGCCGACCGGGGTCGGCGCTGCCGTGCAGGCGCGCGCCCCACACGGCCGGGTCGGTCTCGCCGCCGGCACCGTACGACGGCCGCGGGTCGTCGTGGTCGACGTGGGCAATGCGGGGGAATCCGGCGCCGGCGAGGGGGTCCTCGAGTGCGTCCGCCGCGGCGAGGTCCGGCACGGTGATCTGGAGGTCGAGCACATCGACGGCGGCCAGCCCGGGCACGGCGGTCGAGCCGATGTGGTCGATCCGCACGGCGCCGCCCCCGGCGGCGAGCGCGAGCCGGCCGATCAGCCGCTGCGCCTGCCGGTGCCAGTCCGGATTCGGGTCGCGGAGCACCGGCGCCGGCTGCACGGGGGTGCGGCTGCGCAGGTTCGCCTCGAACGGCACGAGCCGCTCGGTCCACAGGGCGCGCACGGCCGCCGCGAGGGCGTCCCGGTCGCCGTTGTTGTCCAGCCAGACGTCCGCGGCCGCGCGGCGCTGTTCGTCGGTGGCCTGGGCGGCGATGCGGGCCCGCGCGTCGCCCTCGGGCATCGCACGCAGTTCGACCAGGCGGCGCAGGCGCTCGCCGGCGTCGGTGTGCACCACGGCGACGAGATGGAACGCGGGCGCCATGCCGCCCTCGACGAGGAGCGGGATGTCCTGGACGACGATGGCGTCGGCGGGTGCGGCGGCGACCAGTTCGGCGGTGCGCGCCCCCACCCGGGGATGGGTGATCGCGTTGAGCACCGCCCGCGCCTCGTCGCTGGCAAAGGCCTTGGCGGCCAACGCCGGTCGGTTCAGGGATCCGTCCGGCAGCAGGATGTCGTCACCGAAGGCCGCGGCAAGTTCGGCCAGGCCCTCGCTGCCCGGCGCGACGACTTCGCGGGCGATGGTGTCCGCGTCGACGAGCATCGCCCCCAGCGCGACGAGTTCGTGGGAGACGGTGGATTTGCCCGCTCCGATGCCTCCGGTCAGTCCGAGTCTCAGCACGTCGAACAGTGTCGCATCACCGATCCGGGTGCCGGACACCGGCCGGTCGTCACACTGCAGTCACAACGGGGTCACGGACTGGTCGCGACCTGGGATTTCGTCGGCAACACGCCCATCTCACCCGCCTCGCCTGCCCCAGTATCATCGGCGCGTCAGATATCGTCGGACCGAGCGTCCGACCATCGTCATTACCCGCCCCACTCGAAAAGGCACCGCATGCGATCCTCCCCTCAGCTGCCCGGTCGGCATCGCCTCGGCATGGAGAACGGTGTTCACTGCATCCTCATCCCCGAGGTCGCCGCCGCGCTCGCCGAGCACCGGCGTAACTGGTTCACCATGCTGCTCAGCAACGCCCGCCACAGCCAGGCGGCGATCCGCAAGCGCGCCGCCGAACTGCCGGCCCAGTGGGCCAGCACCCCGGCGGTGAGCTGAGCACCTCCGGCATCCGGTCGGCGCGACGCCG
>NZ_PCZU01000249.1:14736-23949 GCF_002887785.1 Rhodococcus sp. ENV425 | reverse complement strand
CCGCTCCTCGAGGAGCGGGGCCGCGGCCTTTTCCGGGGGGACCAGCGTCCGGTGCAGGCTGTCTGCCGGCGCGGAGAACGCGAGGGGCCCCGCACCGGCAGGTGCGGGGCCCCTCGCTCGAACGTGTCAGGCGTTGCCGGACAGCTTCTCGCGCAGCGCGGCGAGCTGCGCGTCGCTGGCCAGCGAACCACCGGTCGACTCGGCGGTGCCGGTCTCGGCACCCGTCTCCGACGAGTAGTTGGTGCCGGAGACACCCGCGGCAGCCTCGGCGGCCTCGTCGGCAGCCATCTTCTCGATCTGCGCGGTGTGCATCTTGTGGCGACGCTCGGCCTCCGCGTAGCGGGACTCCCACTCCTCACGCTGCTTCTCGAAGCCCTCGAGCCATTCGTTGGTCTCGGGGTCGAAGCCCTCGGGGAAGATGTAGTTGCCCTGCTCGTCGTAGCTGTCGGCCATGCCGTACTTCGACGGGTCGAACTCGGCGTTGTAGTCCTCGTTCGCCTGCTTCAGCGACAGCGAGATGCGGCGACGCTCCAGGTCGATGTCGATGACCTTGACCATCGCGTCGTCGCCCACGGCCACGACCTGGTCCGGAACCTCCACGTGGCGCTCGGCCAGCTCGGAGATGTGCACCAGGCCCTCGATGCCCTCCTCGACGCGGACGAACGCGCCGAACGGAACGAGCTTGGTGACCTTGCCCGGGACGATCTGACCGATCGCGTGGGTCCGGGCGAACTGACGCCACGGGTCTTCCTGGGTGGCCTTGAGCGAGAGCGACACGCGCTCCCGGTCGAGATCGACGTCGAGAACCTCGACCGTGACCTCGTTGCCGACCTCGACGACCTCGGACGGGTGGTCGATGTGCTTCCAGGACAGCTCGGAGACGTGCACCAGACCGTCGACCCCGCCCAGATCGACGAACGCGCCGAAGTTGACGATGGAGGACACGACGCCCTTGCGGACCTGGCCCTTCTGGAGCTGGTGCAGGAACTCGCTGCGGACCTCGGACTGGGTCTGCTCGAGCCAGGCGCGACGCGACAGGACCACGTTGTTGCGGTTCTTGTCGAGCTCGATGATCTTGGCCTCGATCTCCTTGCCGACGTACGGCTGCAGATCGCGGACGCGGCGCATCTCGACGAGCGACGCGGGCAGGAAGCCACGCAGGCCGATGTCGAGGATCAGGCCGCCCTTGACGACCTCGATGACGGTGCCCTTGACGGCCTCGTCCTTCTCCTTGAGCTCCTCGATCGTGCCCCACGCGCGCTCGTACTGCGCACGCTTCTTCGACAGGATCAGGCGGCCTTCCTTGTCCTCCTTGGTGAGAACCAGGGCCTCGACCTCGTCGCCGACGGAGACGACCTCGTTGGGGTCGACGTCGTGCTTGATGGAGAGCTCGCGGGACGGGATGACGCCTTCGGTCTTGTAACCGATGTCGAGCAGCACCTCGTCGCGATCAACCTTGACGATGGTGCCTTCCACGATGTCGCCATCGTTGAAGTACTTGATCGTGGCGTCGATGGCGGCGAGGAAATCCTCGGCGGAGCCGATGTCGTTGACGGCTACCTGCGGCGAGGTGACGGTGGTGGAGGGCATGTGTTGAGTTGCTCCGGACGGGTTGGTGTCGGTTGATGAAGTTCGGTCGGACAAGCGGACCGCGCGCCGCGCGAACGCCACGCACACTCCGCCGCGGGCGCCCGCGCCGGATCCTTATCGGGCCACGGGCGGACACTCGCGATCATCAGGCTACGCGTCCCGGTGCTAGCTGGGCAAACCCGGCCCGGGCGCGGCGGGCCCGCGGCTCTACGCTGAACGACATGTCCGACGACCGTCACGCCCACGCCCAGTCCGTCCTGGGAGCCACCCGCGCAGGTCGGGCCCGCCTCGGCACGCGGGCCAGTGAGCGCGCGAGCCGCACCTGGTGGGACGCCGACGCCGCGGACTACCACCGCACCCACGGCGAGTTCCTCGGCGTGGACTCGGCGGAGGGCGAGTTCGTGTGGTGCCCGGAGGGGCTGCACGAGGGCGACGTGCACCTGCTCGGCGACGTCGCCGGCAAGGACGTCCTCGAGCTCGGCTGCGGGTCGGCGCCGTGCGCCCGCTGGCTCGCGGGCCGGGGCGCCCGGGCGGTGGGTCTGGACATCTCCATGGGGATGCTCGCGCGCGGGCTGACCGCGATGGACCGCGGCGGGCCGCGGGTACCGCTCGTGCAGGCCGGCGCGGAGGACCTGCCCTTCCCGGACGCGAGCTTCGACATCGCGTGCTCGGCGTTCGGGGCGGTACCGTTCGTCGCCGACTCGGCGCGGGTCATGCGGGAGGTCGCGCGGGTGCTGCGCCCGGGCGGGATCTGGGTGTTCGCGGTCAACCACCCCATCCGCTGGATCTTCCCGGACGACCCCGGTGAGCGGGGACTGACCGCGATGCTGCCGTACTTCGACCGCACCCCGTACGTGGAGGTCGACGAGGCCGGCGTCCCCACCTACGTCGAGCATCACCGCACCGTCGGGGATCGGGTCCGAGAACTCGTCGCGGCCGGCCTCGAGGTACGCGACATCGTCGAACCCGAATGGCCGGAGGGGCTCGACCGCGAGTGGGGCCAGTGGAGCCCGCTGCGCGGGGAACTGTTCCCCGGCACCGCGATCTTCTGCAGCCGTAAACCGGACTGACCCGCCCGCGACCGCCCGCCCGGCCGATCACCCGTCCGGCCGATGCCCGGTCCCCGCCTGTGTCATGGTCGTGGGGTGACGCCCGCCGAGGACGACTCCGGCGCACCGCGAGCGCCCCGCGCCGATCACCGCGACCCGCCGCGGCACGGCGGCCGGTAGCTGCCCACCACGCGGCTCGACGCGTTCTCCGACGGCGTCTTCGCGATCGTGATCACCCTGCTCGTCCTCGAACTGGACGTACCCGACTCCGCAGCCCGGCTGCTCGAGGACCTGCGCGCCGAGTGGCCCTCCTTCCTGGGATACCTGGTCAGCTTCGCCTTCATCGGTGGTGTGTGGGTCGCCCGCAGCAACCTCACCAGGTTGCTGCGGGCGACCGACGGGGTCTTCCTGCGCCTGAATCTGCTGCGGTTGCTGTTCGTGACCGTCCTGCCGTTCACCACCAGCCTGATGGCGACCCACCTGTCCGACGCGGCGCGAAGGCCGGCCACGGTGGCGTTCGGCCTGAACCTGGCCCTGGCGATACTCATGAGCAACGTGCTGATCGCCTACGCCGTGCGCAACGCCGACCTGACCGACGAGGCGGGCCGGGCCGAACTGCCGGCGCTGGCCCGGGAACGATGGTCGGTGGCGGTACTCATGGCCGCATCGACCCTCCTGGCGGCGTTCCTGCCGCAGCTCGCGGTGGCGTTCTACCTCGCGGTGGCGGTGCTTCTGCTCGTCGAGCCGTTCCGGCTTCTCCGGGTGCCCCGGCACCGAGCAGGCACCGGGTCCGCGTGAACCGGCACCCGGGGGCCTTCGGCCCTTCTGGTCGCCGGAGCGGCCGCCTATGTTGGGCAGCAGGACGACCCGTCCCTCCCACAGACGGGAGACGACCGTGAGCGAGCCTGCGACCCCGGGGCAGGACGATGCCCTGCTGCTCTCGGTGGTCCGGGATCTGGTGGCCGAGAGGTACACGGTCGATCGCGCGGCCGGCACACGGCTCGACAGCGTCTTCGATCGTGATCTCGGGCTCGACAGTCTCGCGGTCACCGAGCTGATCTCCCGCGTCGAGGATGCGTTCGGGGTGAGCCTGGAGCGTGGGGTGCTCGGCACCGTGACCACCCCGCGTCAGCTGCTGACGGCGGTGCACCACGCACCCGCGCGGGAGCGCCGCCGGCCGGTGCCCGCGCGACGGGCGGCGCCCCCATGCACCGACCGGACGCCGGACGCGACCGCGACCCTGACCGAGGCGCTCTCGTGGCACGCCCGCACCCATCCGGATCGGGTCCACCTGCGCATTCTCACCGAGGGACACCAGAGCGAGATCAGCTACGGCGAGCTGCATTCCGCGGCTGCCACGGTGTCCGCCGCGCTGCTCGCCCACGATCTCCGGCCCGGTGACGCGGTCGGCCTCATGCTTCCCACCAGCCGGGACTACTTCACCACATTCACCGGCGTGCTCCTGGCCGGGGGCGTCCCGGTACCGGTCTATCCGCCGGCGCGTCCCTCCCAGCTCGCCGAGCACCTCCGTCGGCAGGTGCGCATTCTCGACAACGCACGGACCCGTGTGCTGGTCACCGACCCGGAGGCCGCCCGCCTGGCCCGGTTGACGCGCGGCCAGGTGGAGACGGTGCGCCACGTCCTGACCCCGGGCGACCTGGCCGGCTGCGGGGAGGCGACCGGCGGACCGCGCGGCGCCGGCGACATCGCCCTGTTGCAGTACACCTCCGGCAGCACCGGCGACCCCAAGGGCGTGACCCTGACCCACGCGAATCTGCTCGCCAACATCCGTGCGATGGGCAAGGCAGCCGAGGTCTCCACCTCCGACGTCTTCGTCAGCTGGCTGCCGCTCTACCACGACATGGGCCTGATCGGCGCCTGGTTGTCCGGCCTGTACTTCGGGGTGCCGCTGGCGGTGATGTCCCCGCTGGAGTTCCTCGCCCGCCCGGCGCAGTGGCTGTGGGCAATCCACACCCACCGCGGCACCCTGTCGGCGGCTCCGAACTTCGCCTACGAGTTGTGCCTGCGCCGAATCGCCGACGCCGACGTCGAGGGACTCGACCTCGGCTCGCTGCGCATGCTGTTCAACGGCGCCGAAGCCGTGAACGCGGACACCGTGATCCGGTTCGGCGAGCGGTTCGCCGCCTACGGACTCCGCCGCGAGTCCCTGGCCCCGGTCTACGGGCTGGCCGAAGCATGTGTCGGCCTCACCTTCCCGCCCGTGGGACGGGGACCGGTGATCGATTCGGTCGCCCGCGAACGTTTCCTGCGCACCGGCCGGGCGGCCCCCGCCACCGACGAGGACCCGAACCCGCTGCGCTTCGTCGCCTGCGGCCGGCCGATCCCGGATCACCGGATCCGGGTGGTCGACTCGGCTGCGAACGTGCTCGGCGACCGGCGCGAGGGCCGGATCGAGTTCCGCGGCCCCTCGGCCACCGCGGGGTACTTCCGCAACCCGCAGGCGACCAAGGCGCTGTCCCGGCACGGCTGGCTCGACACCGGCGACCTCGGCTATCTCGACGACGGCGAACTCTACGTCACCGGCCGCATCAAGGACCTCGTCATCCGCGCGGGCCGCAACCTGCACCCGGAGGAGCTCGAGCGGGCGGTGGGCGAGATCCCGGGACTCCGGAAGGGCTGCGTGGCGGTCTTCGCGACCTCCGCGCAGACCGCCGGCACCGAACGCCTGGTCGTGCTGGCCGAGACGCGCGAGACCGAGACAGCCACCCTGGACCGGCTCCGGGAGCGCATCGTCGGGGTCTCCGTGGATCTGCTCGGAACACCGCCGGACGACATCGTGCTCGCCCCACCCGGAACGGTGCGCAAGACCTCGAGCGGCAAGATCCGGCGTTCCGCCACCCGGCAACGCTACGAGCAGGGCGACGTGCGAGCCCGTCCCCGGCCGGTGTGGTGGCAGCTGACCCGCTTCGCGGTCCGCGGCGCGATCCCGAGCCTGCGGCGGGCGGCGCAGCTCGTCCGGACCGGTGCGTTCGCCCTGTGGTGCTGGTCGATGGTCCTCGCGGTCGGCCTGCCGACCCTGATCGCCATGGCGGTGCTGCCCCGCCTCCCGGCGCGCCGCGCGGCCGCGCGCAGGGCCGCCCGCGGTCTCGCCCGCCTGACCCGCACCCCGGTGACCGCGCAAGGGGCCGAGCATCTCGTGCGGCTGCCGAACTGCGTAGTGGTCGCCAACCACGCCAGCTTCCTCGACGGCATCGCGTTGTCGACGATCCTGCCGGGCCGCTACACGTTCGTGGCCGGGGAGGTCTTCGAGCGCAAGCCGTTCATCGGTTTCCTCCTGCGGCGGATCGGTACGCGGTTCGTCGAACGGACCGAACGTGAGCAGAGCGTGGCCGACGCCGATCGGCTGGTCGAGGAGGCACGCGCCGGGGGCCGCCTGGTGGTGTTCCCCGAAGGCGCGCTGTCGCCGGTGCCCGGGCTCCGGTCCTTCCACCTGGGTGCGTTCGTGATCGCCGCACGGGCGGGTCTTCCGGTGGTCCCCGTCGCGATCACCGGCACCCGCGCGATGATGTGGCCCGATCACGGCAGGATCATCCACCGCGGAGCGATCCACCTCGCCGTCGGCGAGCCGATCCTCCCGTCCGGAGACGGCTGGGACGCGGCCGTCGCGCTGGAGCGCGCAGCGCGGGCCGTGATCGCCGAACACTGCGGAGAGCCCGACAGCGGCCGCTGAGGAGGCCCGACCGCTAGAGCAGCTTGGACAGGAACGACTGGGTTCGTTCGTGCTGCGGATTGCGCAGCAGTTCCCTGGGAGCACCGGCTTCGACGACCACGCCGCCGTCCATGAACACCAGTTGGTCGGCGACCTCGCGGGCGAAGCCCATCTCGTGGGTGACCACCATCATCGTCATCCCGCCGGCGGCGAGGTCCCGCATCACCGCGAGAACCTCGCCGACGAGCTCGGGGTCCAGGGCGGAGGTGGGCTCGTCGAAGAGCATGAGCTTCGGCTCCATGGCCAGGGCGCGGGCGATGGCCACGCGCTGCTGCTGGCCGCCGGAGAGCTGGGCCGGGTAGGCGTCGGCCTTGGCCGCGAGCCCGACCTTGTCGAGCAGTTCCCGCCCCAGCGCGACGGCGTCGGCGCGGCGCATCTTCTTCACCAGCATCGGCGCCTCGATGACGTTCTCGAGGGCCGTGCGGTGCGGAAACAGGTTGAAGTGCTGGAACACCATGCCGATCTCGCGGCGCTGCTTGGCCGCCGCCCGCGGGCTCAGCTCGTAGAGCTTGCCCCCGCGTTCGGCGTAGCCGACGAAATGGCCGTCGACGTGCAGGCGGCCGGCGTCGATGTTCTCGAGGTGGTTGATGCAGCGCAGGAAGGTGGACTTACCGGAGCCGGAGGGCCCGATCAGGCATGCCACGGTGCCGTCGGGCACGTCGAGCGACATGCCGTTGAGCACCCGCAGGGCACCGTAGCTCTTGTAGACCCGGTCGGCCTGGACCATCGGTGTCATCGGCGTTCTCCTCCGGGGATGTCGGGTGCCTGCGCCGCGCCGGGCTCGACGGGGACGGGCTTGCCCTGCGCGTCGGCGAGAGCCTGCAACTGCCGCGCGGTGAGCTGGCGGCTCAGGCCCTTCGAGTAGTGCCGTTCCAGGAAGTACTGGCCCACCATGAGCAGGCTCGTGATGGCCAGGTACCACGTGGCGGCGACCAGCAGCAGCGGGATGGGCTGGAAGTTGGCGCCGGAGATGTCCCGGGCGCGGCCGTAGAGCTCGAGGCTGTACGGCACCGCCGCGACCAGCGAGGTGGTCTTGAGCATGCTGATGAGCTCGTTGCCCGTCGGCGGAATGATCACCCGCATCGCCTGCGGCAGGACGGTGCGGCGGATGGTCTGCGACCACGACATGCCGAGCGCCACCGAGGCCTCCGTCTGGCCTTCGGGGACCGAGCCGATCCCGGCGCGCACGATCTCGGCCATGTAGGCGGCCTCGTTCAGCCCGAGGCCGATCACGGCGAACAGGAAGGCGGCGTTGATGCCCTGCAGGTCGATGTGCACGAACTGGTGCACGAACGGGATGCCGAGGTCGAGCTGCTTGTAGATCGAGGGGAACAGACCCCAGAACACCAACTGCACGTAGACGGGGGTGCCGCGGAAGATCCACAGATACACCCACGAGACGGTCTTGAGCACCGGGTTCGGTGACAGGCGCATGACCGCGAGGAGCACGCCGAGGAGCACGGCGAGCAGCATCGCCAGCACGGTCAGCTGCACGGTCTTCCAGGCCGCCTCGGTGATGCGGCGGTCGAACAGGTACTGCGCGTACACGTCCCAGCGGTACGCCTCGTTGGTGGCGGCGCCGTAGAGGAACAGCGCCAGCAGCACGGCGACGACGATGCCGGCGATCCAGCGGCCGGGCCGGCGCAGCGGCACGGCCTTGATGGTTTCCGGTTCGGTCTGCGGTTCCGGTCCGGTGACGGATGTCGAGCGGTCGCTCATCGCACCCCTTTCGCTCAGCTCGTCGCCGCGTTGATCTGCGCGGTGTCGATGGTTCCTTCTTCCATGCCCCACCGCTGCGCGATGCGCGCGTAGACGCCGGAGTCGATGAGGTGCTGCATCGCCTGCTGCAGCACGGGTCCGAGGGGCGAGCCCTTCGCGACGACGAAGCCGTAGGGGGCGGCGTCGAACACGGCTCCGGCGGTTTCGAGCCGGCCGTCGCTACGGGCGATTGCGTACGCGGTGATCGGCGAGTCGGCCGAGAGGGCGTCGACACGGCCGAGGATGAGGGCGTTGGTGGCCTCGTCCTGGCTGTCGTACTTGACCTTGTCGATCGGCGGTTTGCCGGCGGCGACGCACGCCTCGCTCTTGGCGGGCACCTCGTCGATGTCCTCGTAGGTGGTGGTCTGCACCGCGACCCGCAACCCGCAGGCGTTGTCGGGGTCGACGTCGTCGCCGACGCGCTGGGCCCATTGCACGCCGGCGCTGTAGTAGGTGACGAAGTCGACGGACTGTTCGCGTTCCTCGGTGTCGGTGAACGACGACGAACCCATGTCGAACGTGCCGGCCTGGACTGCGGGGATGATGCGGTCGAAGTCGGATTCGCTGAACACCGGACGGACGCCGAGGACGTCGCCGAGGGCGTCGACGAGTTCGACCGCGAAACCGACGATGCGCCCGTCGTCGTCCTTGAACTCGTTCGGGGCGTACGGCACGTTGACGCCCACCTTCAGCTCGCCGGTCGCCGCGACGGGCGCCGGCAGCTGGTCGGCGATCGCCTCGACCCGTTCGGCGCCGACCGGTTCGCCGGGCGGCACGGTCGACTCGGTGTTGACGACGCAGCCGGACAGGACCGCGGCCGTCAGCAACGTCCCGAGCAGCCCCGCGACGAGGCGTCGGCGGCCGGTCGGTCCGGTAGGTGCTGGTTCGTCCACAACCGCACAGTATCCATCGGCGGGCCCGGATTACGGAATCCGCCCCGGACGGCCCTCGGTGTCGACGGCCGCACCTGCCTACCGGTCGCCGGCGGCGACCGGTACGTAGTTGCCGACGTCGGCGACGACGCCGAGCTCGAGCCGGAACGCGGCCGGGTCGAACCCCCGGCGTGCGTGGCTCTCCTGCAGGGCC
>NZ_PCZU01000249.1:12899-14726 GCF_002887785.1 Rhodococcus sp. ENV425 | reverse complement strand
CCCGGGCCCGCTGCAGTGCCGAGTGGTGCGCCCAGCGCCCCACGGTGACGATGTTGTATTCGCTCGGGCCGGAGCACAGTTCGACGACGTCGTCGCCGTGGAACCCGGGCTGGGTACGCAGCTCGCGGTGCGTCTCGTGGACCGCGGCGAGGAAGGTCTCCCGTGCGGCCGCGGGCACGGAGAACTTGTCGATGCGCAGGATCTCGGTCGTCATGGCGGCCACGGTAGGACCTCGAGCCGACTCGAGGTCAAGAGCTGCGAGCTCAGCGGCGACGAGTGCGGGCGACGACGGCCTCGGTGAATTCGGCGGTCGAAGCGAGGCCGCCGAGATCCGCGGTGGCCACGCCCGCCTCGACGGTCGCGTCGACGGCGTGCTCGATCCGGCGGGCCGCGGCGGCGAACTCCGGCAGGTCGTGGGCGGTGCCGAGCCGGTCGAGGAGCATCGCGGCGGACAGGATCAGTGCCGTGGGATTGGCGCGGTTGCGGCCGGCGATGTCCGGGGCGGCGCCGTGTGCGGCCTGCGCCATGGCCTGGGTGTCGGATGCGTTGATCGACGCCGCGGTGCCGAGCGAGCCGGACAGTTCGCCCGCGAGGTCGGAGAGGATGTCGCCGAACATGTTCTCGGTGACGACGACGTCGTAGTCGGCACCGTGGCGGACGAGGTGGGCGGCCATGGCGTCGACGTGCTCGTCGTCCACCGTCACCGACGGATACTGTGCGCCGATCTCGCGGCAGACGTCCCGGAACAGGCCGGTGGTCAGGGACAGGACGTTGGCCTTGTGCACGATCGTGACGCGGCGGCGGCGACGGGTGGCGAGCCGGAAGGCCGTGTGGGCGATGCGTTCGCAGGCCGCCCGGGTGACGACGCCGACGGCGAGCGCGACGTCGGGGGTGGGCATGAATTCGCCGCTGCCGACGACCATGTTGCGGTCCGCGTAGAGCCCTTCGGTGTTCTCCCGCACGATGACGAGATCCATGCGCGGGGACACGGCGCGGACACCGGGCAGGGCGCGGGCGGGACGGATGTTGGCGTACAGATCGAACCGCTTGCGGATCTGTCCGCCCGGGGTGAGCTGCGCGCGGAACGGGTCGGGATAGGCGGCGCTGTCGTGCGGTCCGAGGATCCACGAGTTCAGGCCCGCGAGTGCGTCGAGGGTGGATTCGGGGGTGGGTGTGCCGTGGGTGGCGATCGCATCGGCGCCGAGCGGCAGCGGCACCCAGTCGATCTCCGGGCCGTGCACGGCGGCGACGGCGGCGTCGACCACCCGGCGGGCGGCCGGGACGATCTCGTGACCGATCCCGTCTCCTTCGAGCAGTCCGATGCGGTGCGGGGCGGGGATTGCGACGGCGTCGGTCATGCGGCAATCATTACCCACCATGGTGCAGTCGGTGGAACTGCTCCTCGACGACCGTCTGGATCAGGCGGTCCGCGAGGAATGGTCGCGGTTGCTGGACGTGGGACTGTCCAGTCAGGCCCGCAATCGGTCCGAGTCGAACCGCCCGCACATCACGCTCGCGGTCGCCGCGTCGATTCCGCCGGGCATGGAAGGGGCGATGCGGGAGCAGATCACGGGCGAGCCGTTGCCGGTGCGGCTCGGGGGGATGGTGCTGTTCGGCTCGCGTACCGCGACGGTGGCGCGGCTGGTGGTGCCCACGGCCGAACTGCTCGAGCTGCAACGGATGGTGTTCGCGCTGATCGACGGTTGTCCGGGTGTCCCGGCGCACATCCGGCCCGGCGAGTGGACCCCGCACGTGACCCTGGCCCGCCGGGTGCCGCCCGGCCGGCTCGGATCGGCGCTGACGGCGACCCGAGCGGGCACCCGGGAG
>NZ_PCZU01000249.1:3863-12809 GCF_002887785.1 Rhodococcus sp. ENV425 | reverse complement strand
CGCGGCCCGGTGCCGGGTCAGACGCGGTAGTCGCCGAACTGGGTTTCCTCGCGGTGGGTATCGGGCGTCCGGCCGGCCAGCGCCAGGGCGTCGAGCGCCACGAACACGACGAGGACGAACAGGAGGACGGTCATGGTCTCAGCCTGGTCCCCGGCCCGACCCGCCGACAGCGGCAGAAACGACACGTATCGTCGATTTCCGGCCAACCTGGTGGCAGACTGGGCGGCATGCTGACGACGGTGGTCGTGCCGCTGCTGCCCCGCACCGAGGCCTTCGAACTCGGCGTCGCCTGCGAGGTGTTCGGCTTCGACCGATCCGACGACGGGCTGCCCGTGTACGACTTCAGCCTCGTCGCGGGCAGCCCCCGCCCGGTCACCACCCGGTTCGGGTACACGATCGACGTCCCCTACGATCTCGATCGCCTCGACGACGCGGATCTGATCGTGATTCCCGCCGGCGGCACCGGAATCGCCGACCTGGACGAGTCGTTCGTGTGCGGCGTCGCCGACGAGATCGCCGACCTGCAGCCGCTGTTCGCCAAGCTGCGGGCGGCGGTGGACCGTGGCACGCGGGTCGCGAGCCTGTGCACGGGAGCGTTCGTGCTGGGCGCCGCCGGCCTGCTCGACGATCGCCGCTGCACCACCCACTGGCGCCACGCCCCGCGGCTGGCCGAACGCTTCCCGGCCGCGAAGGTCGATCCGGACGTGCTCTACGTCGACGACGACCCGGTGTTCACCAGTGCCGGCACCGCCGCCGGAATCGACCTGTGCCTGCACATCGTCCGCAAGGAACAGGGCTCCGACGTGGCCAACGGCATCGCGCGCCGGATGGTGGTCCCGCCGCACCGCGACGGCGGGCAGGCCCAGTACGTCGCCATGCCGCTGCCCACGGCACCCGCCGAGACACTCGCACCCCTGCTCGACTGGATGGCCGAGCACCTCGACGAGGATCTGCCCGTGGCGGCGCTCGCCGCGAAGGCGCACATGTCCGCGCGGACCTTCGCGCGGCGGTTCCTGGCCGAGACCGGGACGACGCCCGCCCGCTGGCTGCGCGATCAACGGGTCCTCGCGGCCCAACGGTTGCTCGAGACCACCGACCTGCCCGTCGACGTCATCGCCGACCGCGTCGGCTTCGGGACGGCCGCGGTCCTGCGGCAGCACTTCCTGCGCCTGCGCCGCACCACCCCGCACAGCTACCGTCGCACCTTCCGCACCGAACCCGCCCGCGTGCGGTGACCCACCGGGTGCCCACGGACGCGCTCGGAGCCGGCGCAGCAGGTATCGACGGGGGTATGGACGGGCAGAACGGGTACCCGCGGGAAGAAACGGTCGCGACACGACGTTGACGCGATCAGTACCCGACCGAAAGGATCCCCGTGGCCACCCAGACTCTCACGCAGCAGAACTTCGACGACATCATCACCGGTAACGACGTGGTTCTCGTCGACTTCTGGGCATCGTGGTGCGGGCCGTGCCGCTCCTTCGCCCCCACCTTCGAGTCGTCGTCGGAAAAGCATCCGGATGTCGTGCACGCCAAGGTGGACACCGAGGCCGAACAGGGCATCGCGGCGGCGGCGAACATCCGGTCCATCCCGACGATCATGGCGTTCCGCGAAGGCGTCCTCGTGTTCAACCAGGCCGGCGCCCTGCCCCCGGCCGCGCTCGAGGACCTCGTGACCCAGGTCAAGGCCCTCGACATGGACGAGGTGCGCCGCCAGATCGCCGAACAGAACCAGAAGCAGGGCTGAGCGACCCCGGGTGCGCACGTCCCGCCGCGACAGGGCGACGGGACGTGCGCACCGCCGTGTCGGGGTCAGTGCGCGGCGGCGTCCCAGCTGCGCCCGAAGCCGACCGAGACGTCCAGCGGAACCGACAGGTCGATGACCGAGGCCATCTTGTCCCGCACCAGCTGCTGCACCTGTTCGCGCTCGTCGGCGGTCACCTCGAGCACCAGTTCGTCGTGCACCTGCAGGAGCATGCGCGAGCGCAACCCGGCCCCGCGCAGCGCCGCCTGCACGTCGATCATCGCGACCTTGATGATGTCGGCGGCGGTGCCCTGGATCGGGGCGTTGAGCGCGGCCCGCTCGGCGACCTCCCGGCGCTGACGGTTGTCGCTGTTCAGATCCGGCAGGTAGCGCCTGCGGCCGTAGAGGGTGGAGGTGTAGCCGTCCTTGCGGGCCTGCTCGACGACGGCGTGCAGGTAGTCGCGCACGCCGCCGAAGCGGTTGAAGTAGGCCTCCATCTGTTCGCGGGCCTCTTCGGTGGAGATCTTCAGCTGCTGCGCCAGCCCGTACGCGCTGAGCCCGTAGGCCAGCCCGTACGACATCGCCTTGACCCGTCGCCGCAGCTCCGGAGTGACCTCCTCGATCGGCACCCCGAACGCCCGGGAACCGACGAAGCTGTGCAGGTCCTCGCCGGTGTTGAACGCCTCGATCAGGCCCTCGTCGCCGGAGAGGTGCGCCATGATCCGCATCTCGATCTGGCTGTAGTCCGCGGTGAGCAACAGGTCGTAGCCGGGGCCGACGACGAACGCGTCGCGGATGTGCCGGCCCGCCTCCGTGCGCACCGGGATGTTCTGCAGGTTCGGCTCGGTCGAGGACAACCGGCCGGTGGCGGCCACGGTCTGGTTGAAGGTGGTGTGGATCCGGCCGTCGTCGGCGATGGACTTGACCAGGCCGTCGACCGTGGTCTTCATCTTCATCGCTTCCCGGTGCGCGAGCAGGTGCTCGAGGAACGGGTGCCCGGTCTGCTCGAACAGATTCTGCAGCGCCTCGGCGTCGGTGGTGTAGCCGGTCTTGGTCTTCTTCGTCTTCGGCATCCCCAGCTCGTCGAACAACACCACCTGCAGTTGCTTCGGTGAGCCGAGGTTGATCTGCTTGCCGATCACGTCGTAGGCGGCCGACGCCGCGGCGGCGACGTCCGCGGCGAAGCCGGACTGCAGGTCGTCCAACCGTCCGGCCTCGACCGCGATTCCGGTCGTCTCGAGGTCGGCGAGCACACCCAGCAGGGGCAGTTCCATGTCGGTCAGCAGGGCGGTGGACTCGATCCCCTCGAGCTCGGTGTCCAGGGCCGCGGCGAGGTCCACCACCGCCCGGGCCCGCAGAATCGCCGCCTCCGCGGCCTTCGCGTCGGCGGCGTCGGCGTCGTCGAGCAGCGAGAGCTGCTGCTCCCCCGACTCCTCCACCCGAAGCTCCCGCTTGAGGTAGCGCAGGGACAGGTCGTCGAGGTTGAAGGTGCGCTGACCGGGACGCACGAGGTAGGCGGCGAGGGCGGTGTCGCTGGTGACCCCGGCCAGCGTCCACCCGCGGCCCCGCAGTGCGTGCAGGGCCGCCTTCGCCTCGTGCAGCGCCTTGGGCACGGCCGCGTCGGCCAGCCAGGCGGCGAGCGCCGCCTCGTCCTCGGGCGTGAGGGTGGTGGTGCTCACGTACGCGCCCTCACCGTCGGCCGCGGCGATCGCCACGGCCGTGGCGTCGCCGCCGTACGGGATGCAGGAACCGAGCACCGCCATGCCGTGCCGCACGCCCGGCACGGCGTGCGCGGCGAGCCATCCGGCGAGCGTGCCCGGCTCGAGCACGCCGCCGCGCACCTCGAAGCCCTCCTCGGCCTCCGGCTCGACCGAGCTGAGGGTCGCGAACAGCCGGTCGCGCAGCACCTTGAACTCGAGGTCGTCGAACAGCCGGTGGATGCGGTCACGGTCCCAGGGGGTCAGGGCCAGCTGATCGGGGGTGTAGGGCAGGGCCATGTCCCGCACCATCTCGGTGAGCTGACGGTTGAGCAGCACGCTGGACAGGTGTGCGCGCAGGGCGTCACCGGTCTTCCCGCGGACCTCGTCGACGCGGTCGACGAGCTCGGTGAGGCTGCCGAACTCGCGGATCCATTTGGCGGCGGTCTTCTCCCCCACCCCCGGGATCGAGGGCAGGTTGTCGCTCGGATCCCCGCGCAGCGCCGCGAAGTCGGGGTACTGCTGCGGGGTCAGGCCGTACTTCTCCTCCACCGCCCCGGGCGTGAACCGGGTCAGGTCCGACACCCCGCGCCGAGGATAGAGGACGGTCACGTCGTCGGTGACCAACTGCAGCGAGTCCCGGTCGCCGGTGACGACGAGCACCCGGTACCCCTGGGCGGCGGCCTGCGTGGCCAGGGTCGCGATGATGTCGTCGGCCTCGTAGCCGGGCTCGGCCATCACCGGGATGCCCAGCGCCTCGAGCACGTCCTTGGTGATGTCGACCTGACCGCGGAACTCGTCGGGCGCCGAGCTGCGATTGGCCTTGTACTCGGGGTACGCCGCCGCCCGGAATGTGTCGCGGTTGACGTCGAAGGCCGCGGCGACGTGGGTGGGCTGCTCGTCGCGCAGCAGGTTGATGAGCATGGAGGTGAACCCGTACACCGCGTTGGTGGTCTGGCCGCTGTGGGTCTTGAAGTTCTCCGCCGGCAGGGCGTAGAACGCGCGGAACGCCAGGGAATGCCCGTCGAGCAGCAACAGGGTCGGTCGGTCGCCGGCGGTGGCGGCGGCGGGCGCGGAGGAGGTGGATGCACGAGTCACGGTTCCTCAGTCTAGGGACCGGCTCGGACAACCCGGGCCCCTCCGCGACCGTGCGCTCGGCGCGGCACCCGAAACAGAACAGATACGCGGCGGAAATCGCAGAGCCCCGTGGAAAGCGGTTGCAGCCGCTAAAGTCCGGTTCCACGACGCCGGTCCCCCGGCGCCGCGCTCGACGACCCGACGTGATCCGGAGGACCTGCGTGGCCCCATCCGTGCCGCTCCGGGGGCGACCACCGATACCTCGGCTTGCCCCGACGCTCCTGCTCCTGCTCGTCGCACTCTCGCTCGCCGGTGTCGGAGCCGGGGCGGCCTCCGCGCAGGAACCCACCCCACCCCCGGCGCCGACCACCACCGCGCCGCAGCCGAGCGAGGAGGTGCGGGTCAGTGGCAGTCTCAACAACGCCGGGCAGCGCCTCGGCGGGGTCACGGTCCGGGCCCGCGACGCCGCGGGCGCCGAGGTCGCCCGGGCCACCTCGGCGCCCGACGGGCGCTGGCAGATGACCGTACCCCCCGGCACCTACACGTTCGAGGTGGACGAGCAGTCCCTTCCCGAGGGGGTGAGCGTGCAGGCCGCCGTGCAGCGCGACGTCGCCGCCGGCCGGGCGAACACGGTCATCTTCTCGTTCGGCGAGTCGCGGTCCGGGTTCGCCACCTCGGGGTGGGAGACGCTGATCCGCACCGTCGTCGACGGACTGCGGTTCGGCCTCGTGATCGCGATCGCCGGGGTCGGGCTGAGCCTGATCTTCGGAACCACCGGTCTGACGAACTTCGCGCACGGCGAGCTCGTGACCCTCGGCGCGGTGGCCGCGTGGATCTTCAACGTCAGCCTGGGTATCCAGTTGATCCCCGCGACGCTGCTCGCGATCGTGGTGGGCATCGTCATCGGCCTGCTCAACAACGGGCTGATCTGGGCGCCCCTGCGGCGCCGGCGCACCGGCCTCATCGCACAGCTGGTCGTGTCCATCGGCCTGGCGATCTCGCTGCGCTACCTGATCCTCGCGCTGTTCTCCGACCGGGCCGAGGCGTTCGCCGACTATCAGGGCCAGCGCCAGCTGGAATGGGGTCCGATCGCGATCACCCCGGTGAACCTGGCCTGCATCGTGGTCAGCCTCGTCGTGCTGGTCGGGGTGGCCCTGCTCATCCAGCGCACCCGCATCGGCAAGGCGATGCGGGCGGTGGCCGACAACCGGGATCTGGCGGCCGCCTCCGGCATCGACGTCGAACGCGTCGTCCGGTTCGTGTGGGCCCTCGGCGGTGGGCTGGCCGCCCTGGGCGGCGTGCTCTTCGGCCTGTCCGAGCTCGGGGGCCGCGTGCAGTGGGAGATGGGCTTCAAGCTGCTGCTGCTGATGTTCGCCGGGATCACCCTCGGCGGCCTCGGCACCGCGTACGGGGCGTTGCTCGGCTGCGTCATCGTGGGCCTGCTGGTGCAGTTGTCGACGCTGGTCATCAACCCCGACCTGAAGTACATCGGCGGCCTGCTCGTGCTGATCCTCATCCTCGTCGTCCGGCCCCAGGGCATCCTGGGCAGCCGGGCAAGGGTCGGGTGACCGCCGTGGACATCGCTGCCGTTCTCCAGGTTTCCTTCGCCCAGTTGATCGGGCCGTCGGCGATCTTCTACGCGCTGCTGGCCATCGGGCTGAACCTGCACTTCGGGTACGCCGGACTGCTCAACTTCGGCCAGATCGGGTTCGCCCTGCTCGGCGGGTACGGCGTCGGGATCATGACCGTCACCTACGACCAGCCGCTGTGGCTCGGCATCCTCGTGGGCCTGGCCGCCTCGGCCCTGCTGGCCCTGGTGCTGGGCATCCCCACGCTGCGGCTGCGCGCCGACTACCTCGCCATCGTCACCATCGCCGCCTCCGAGATCCTGCGGCTGGTGTTCCGGTCCACCGCCTCGGATCCGGTGACCGGCTCGACGAACGGCCTGTTCGGGTTCGCCGGGCCGTTCACGCAGCTCAGCCCGTTCGACTCCGGGCGGCAGTACTCGCTGCTCGGGATGCGGTTCTACGGCGACGACCTGTGGGCGATGGTCGTGGGCTGGACCCTGGTGCTGCTGCTGTGCGGGCTGGTGTATCTGCTCAGCCACAGCCCGTGGGGCCGGGTCCTCAAGGCCGTCCGCGAGGACGAGGACGCCGCCCGATCGCTCGGCAAGAACGTGTTCGTGTACAAGATGCAGGCGCTGGTGCTCGGCGGCATGATCGGCGGGCTCGGCGGCGTCTTCAACGCGCTGCAGACCAAGTCGATCAACCCCGACTTCTACTCCACCGCGCAGACGTTCTTCGCCTTCGGCGCCCTGATCCTCGGTGGCGCCGCCACCGTGTTCGGTCCCGTGCTCGGCGCGATGCTGTTCTGGTTCCTGCTCACCGTTCCCGATGCCCTGCTACGCCAGTCCATCTCGGGCCCGGACCCGCTGCTGGCCCTGTCCGAGCAGCAGGTCGGGGCGATGCGCTACATCCTCCTCGGTGTGCTCATCGCAGTCATGATGGTGTTCCGGCCCCAGGGCATCCTCGGCAACAAGCGGGAGGTGCAGCTCGATGCCTGACGCGACCCTCTCCGCGGCGCAGCGCTCCGCGCTGTTCGACTCCGTGGCACGCGAGCCCGGCGCGGCCAAACCGGATCCGATCCTCGTGGTGGACGGGCTCTCCCGCACCTTCGGCGGCCTCAGAGCGGTCGACGTGGCGCACCTCGAGATTCAGCGGGGGTGCATCACCGGGCTGATCGGGCCGAACGGCGCAGGCAAGACCACGCTGTTCAACCTGCTCACCGGCTTCGACCGCCCCGACACGGGGACCTGGAGCATGGACGGAATGCCGCTCGGCGGCCTGCACCCGCACCAGCTGGCGCGCCGCGGGATCGTGCGGACGTTCCAGCTGACCAAGGCGCTGTCGAAGATGACGGTGCTCGACAACGTGCGGCTCGGCGCGACGGGCCAGCGCGGGGAACGGATGCTCGGTGCGCTGCTGCCGTGGATGTGGCACCGGCAGGAACGCGCCGTCACCGAGCGGGCTCGCGAACTGCTGGCGCGGTTCGCCCTGGACGCGAAGGCCGACGACCTGGCCGGCTCCCTGTCCGGCGGGCAGCGCAAGCTCCTCGAGATGGCGCGGGCCCTGATGACCGAGCCGACGGTGGTGATGCTCGACGAGCCGATGGCCGGGGTCAATCCCGCGCTGACGCAGAGCCTCCTCGGGCACATCAAGGCCCTGCGCGACGACGGGATGACCGTGGTGTTCGTCGAACACGACATGGACGTCATCCGCGACATCTCCGACTGGGTGGTGGTGATGGCCCAGGGCTCGGTGATCGCCGAGGCCCCGCCGGACCAGCTGTCCTCGAGTCCGGCCGTCGTCGACGCCTACCTGGGCAGCCACCACGACCAGGCGCTCGAGTTCGACGACGAGGGCAACCCCGTCGGCGCCACGGCCGCGCTCGCCGTGGCGA
The DNA here is from genome assembly GCF_002887785.1 of Rhodococcus sp. ENV425. Classification (NCBI taxonomy): domain Bacteria; kingdom Bacillati; phylum Actinomycetota; class Actinomycetes; order Mycobacteriales; family Nocardiaceae; genus Rhodococcus; species Rhodococcus sp. ENV425. The sequence continues at coordinate 4,832 of NZ_PCZU01000249.1, read as the reverse complement.
TCGAGGAGGCCGAGGCCCACACCCTCGAGTCCGGCGGCGACCTGTCCGAACCGAGCGCCACCGTCCTCGCCGACATGCCCGGCGCGGCCGGGCAGCCCGAGACCGGTACCGAGCCTCCGACGCAGGAGAAGCCGTGAGCGAGACGCCCTCCCCCAGCCCGGCGCAGATGACCGCGGCCGAGCGCGCGGCCACTCCCGAGGAGCACGCCCGTCTCGCCGAGGGGGCGCTGGTGCGCGCCGACGACATCGTCGCCGGGTACTTCCCCGGTGTCGACATCCTGCGCGGCTGCAACTTCTTCCTCCGCGACGGCGAGATCGTCGGCATCATCGGACCCAACGGCGCCGGCAAGTCGACCCTGCTCAAGGCGCTGTTCGGGTTGATCCCGGTGCGCCGCGGCACGGTGACGCTGCGCGGCGACGACATCACCGCCGCGCCCGCGCACGTACTGGTGCGCAAGGGCCTCGGCTACGTGCCGCAGACCCGTAACGTGTTCCCGTCACTGACCATCGAGGAGAACCTCGAGATGGGAATCTACTTGCGGCCCAAGAAGTTCGAGGAACGTTTCGCGTTCGTCGCGGAGCTGTTCCCGCTCCTCGGTGAGCGCCGCAAGGTCAAGGCCGGTGCCCTGTCCGGCGGTGAGCGGCAGATGGTGGCGATGGGCCGGGCGCTGATGATGGATCCGTCCGTGCTGCTGCTCGACGAGCCGTCGGCGGGCCTGTCGCCGATGTTCCAGGACGAGGTGTTCATCCGCTGCAAGAAGATCAACGCCGCGGGGGTGTCGATCATCATGGTCGAGCAGAACGCGCGACGGTGCCTGCAGATCTGCGACCGCGGCTACGTGCTCGACCAGGGCCGCAACGCGTACACCGACACCGGGCCGAATCTCATGCACGACCCGAAGGTCGTCGAGCTGTACCTCGGGACGCTCGCGGGCAGCCAGGAGAAGAAGCGCAGCTGACGGGTGGACGA
>NZ_PCZU01000249.1:0-3834 GCF_002887785.1 Rhodococcus sp. ENV425 | reverse complement strand
CCGATCGGTTCCCGGCCCCGTCCGCGGGGCCCTCGCTACTCACCGACCACGATGTAGTCCTCGGTGGTGAGCCTGTTGTCCGGCCCGAACACCAGGTGCCCGTAGGACCCGATGCCGGGCTCGCCGGCGTCGGTGAAGTTGAGCCGGCCGGTGACACCGTCGTAGTCGATGTCCTGGCCCCCGCGCAGCAGATCCAGGCACTGCTGGTAGCTGGTGCACGTCGTGCCGTCCTTGGTGACGCTGTTGATGTTCGCGGCGATGTCCACCCCGGCGGTGGAGCCGGCCTGTTCCGCGGCGAGCGCCGAGATCACCACGGCGTCGTACGATTCGCCGGCATAGTTGAAGTCGATCAGCGCGGGATCGATGGCCTTGAGCCGATTCTGGAAGTCCGGGCCGACGTCCGTGAGCGGAGTGGTGCCGCGCATCGTGTCGACCAGCCCGGGCGCGACGGCCTCACCGAGGGCGTTGCCCATGTTTCCGTCCACGCCGTAGACGAGCATGCCGTCGGACGGCCCGATACCCACCTCGTGCATGCGGGTGAGGATCTTCGCGGACTCCTCGAACCCGATGATCGCCACGGCGTCGGGGCCGAAGTTCTTGATCTGGTCGACCTCGGCGTTGAACGACTGCGCGTTGGGGTCGTAGATGATCTTCTGGACCTGGTCCTCCGGCACGCCGGCCTCGACGAGGTTGTTCTGGGTGTTGGTGGCCAGGCCGGTGCCGTACGGGTCGTTGAGCGCGATGATCGACACCCGCTGGGCACCGTCGTCCGAGATCAGCTGCGCCAGGGCCTGCGCCTGCAGCACGTCGGTGGGGGCGGTGCGGAAGTACAGCCCCTTGTCGGGATAGCAGACGAACTGGTCGGAGGTGTTCGCCGGCGAGAACATCACCACCCCGGCGCTGGCGATCTTGTCGAGCACCTTCAGCGACACCGACGACGAGGCCGCCCCCACGATCACCTGCGTTCCCGCCGCGAGTTCCCGGTCCACCGTGGAGTTCGCGGTGTCGGTCGTGGTGTCGCCCGAGTCGCCGGTGATCAGCTCCACCGGCTGGCTCAGCACACCGCCGGCGGCGTTCACGTCGTCCACCGCGAGCCGCACCGCCGCCACCTCCGGGGGCCCGAGGAAGGCGAGGCTGCCGGTCTCGGGAAGCAGGGTGCCGATCTTCAGCGGGGTCGTCACCGGCGTGGCACCGGCGGTCGCCTGCGCGGGTTCGCAGTCGGTGGTCACGGTCGTCGCGGACGCCGCGCTGTCACCGGAACCGCCCGCGGCGGAATCGTCGCTGTCCGAGCTACAACCCGCGAGGGCGAGAGACGCTGCTCCGAACACCGCAGCGGCGCGGACGAAGGTCCGTCTGGCCATCCAACTCTCCTTCGATCGGCATGCACACCGTCCCGGATGCGTCACCGGGACGTGGCCAGAAACCTATCCGCCCCGCGCCGTCCGTGAACCCGGGCGAAATCCTTGTGACGCGACCGTTATCGAAGAATTAACGCCGGTGTGACGGGGGGCTCCGTCATCCCGCCGCGGCACCACCCAGCGTCTCGATGACCACCTCGGCGACGTGCTTCATCGTGGTGCGCCGATCCATTGCCGCCCGCTGGATCCAGCGGAACGCCTCCGGCTCCGTCATCGCATGCTTGTCCATGAGCAGGCCCTTGGCTCGGTCGACTAGCTTGCGGGTCTCGAACCGCTCGGTCAGCCCCGCCACCTCGCGCTCGAGTTCACGGATCTCCGCGAACCGGCTCGCCGCCACTTCGATGGCCGGAACGAGATCGGACTTGGAGAACGGCTTGACGAGATACGCCATGGCGCCGGCGTCCCGGGCACGTTCGACAAGCTCGCGCTGACTGAACGCCGTGAGGATGACCACAGGCGCGATGCGGCGGGCGGCGATCTCCGAAGCGGCGTCGATGCCGTCGCGCCGGGGCATCTTCACGTCCATGATGACCAGGTCGGGCTTCAGCTCCTCCGCCAGCTCGACCGCCCGCTGCCCGTCGCCGGCCTCACCGACGACCTCGTAGCCTTCCTCGCGGAGCATCTCCACCAGATCGAGCCTGATCAGCGCCTCGTCCTCGGCCACTACGACGCGCCGCGGCTGAGCGGGATTCTCGTGCGGGGCGGCTGTCATCGTCGGCCATCTCCTGTCGCTCGGGCGGCCCCCGCGGAGGGGGTGGAACGTTAGAAGGGTACCGGTGGTCGACGGCAGTTACCGATCTTCTACAGTGGTCTCCGCACGACGCCCCCGTATCCCAATTGGCAGAGGAAACGGATTCAAAACCCGTACAGTGTCAGTTCGAGTCTGACCGGGGGCACCCACAGTGCGCCGCCTCATCGGAGCGGCGCCCCGAGCGACCCGCGGGCCCCCACCCCGTCGCCATCTCGACCGGTGCGCCGCGCCGACGTCCGGGAACGCTGGTAAGGTGCCGATTTCGGTTGCGCCGGCCGGTGTTCCGGTCGGGACCACCGCCGACCGTTCCCGGGCCCTGCGGAACGCGGATCGAGATCGGAGAAGGCATGGGACGCGCCCTTCCCGTCGTGGCGGCCTGCGCGGCTGCGCTGCTCGCCCCGGCTCCGGGTGCGGCCGCGCACGTTCCGGACGATCGGATCGTGCTGCGCCCGGGCGACGGCATCACCTTCACCGCCGCCGATCCCGCGCCGGGTTGGTGCTCGGTCGCCGCGGTCGGCCACGACCGCGCAGGGCGGCTCGTCGCCATCACCGCCGGCCACTGCCGGCAGACCGGCTCGGCCGCCGTGTGGAAGGCCGGCGAGCAGAGCCGCGGGCCTGTCGGCACCGAGACCTCCGTCCACAGCCCCGGGTCGGTGGACTGGCTCGGAATACCGACCGACGCGGTGCCGGACTATGCGGTGCTCCAGCTCGACGAGACGAGGGTACGCGGCTCGAACACCTCGGCGCCGGACGCCGACGGCGAGGTCGTGGTGCTCGAGTCGATCGGCTCGCTGCCGGACGGCGACCAGGACATCGGCAGGCACTGCGCGGCCGGGCACACGACCGGGATCGCGTGCGGGCCCGCCCCGCTCGTCGACGCGCTGGACGTCGCCGGCACCCGCGACGTGCTGGTGAACCCGAACTCGGTCAACTCGTGGCTCGTGATGCAGCAGGGCGACTCCGGCGGCCCGCTGGCCCGCACCGACACCCACGAGTGGCTCGGCCTCGCAGTCGGATACCGGCCGAACGACGTGCGCTTCGCGGTGTACCAGCGGGCCGACCGGATCATCGAGGACCTGGACGCCCGGGGCGGCATCGGCGCGGGATTCACGCTCGTGTGCACCCCGTGACGAGTCAGGTCGTCGCCTCCGCGGACGTCGTCGCCGTGCCTGCGCCGGCGGCGGTCGGCGTCCCGGGGCGGTGCGTCGCGGCCGCGGCACCGCGGTGGTTGTGCTCGGTGACCACCACCTGGCCCGCGGCGATGGCCACCGCCACCGGCCACTCGATCAGATCCAGCGCCACCAGCGCCGCCAGCCCGGCGAAGTAGGCGAGCTGGTCGGGCCGTGGGATCCCGACTCGGCCGACGAGGGGCAGGTGCACGGCGAAGCGTTCGGCGTCGCGGGCGAGCCGCGCCATCGTTCGGTGGGATTCCCAGAAGGACTGTTCGTCGGCCATTCTTTCCTCGCTCGTCAACTTCGGTTCACCTGACGTCCCTACCGTCGGGGGCATGTCGAACCCGATGGCCGCCGTGGGCCCGGATGCGGTGGTCGGCGCCGTGGTCCGGCTGCTCACTCCCCCGCTGTGCGAGCTGTACGCCGTGTTGATGCGCGCCGGCGTGGTGGTCGTGGTCGACGACTGAAACCACCGGCCGAACTAGCTCGTCGC
>NZ_PCZU01000036.1:0-33739 GCF_002887785.1 Rhodococcus sp. ENV425 | reverse complement strand
GCCCCCGCGCCCGCGCCCGCGCCCGCGCCGAGCGTCGGATACAAGAACTGCACCGAGGCGTGGAACGCCGGCGTGGCGCCGCTGTACCGGGACGAGCCCGGCTACGCGCCGAAGCTGGACCGCGACGACGACGGCATCGCCTGCGAGGTCGACCCCCGCTAGGATCCACCGACGCGACGGGGGCCTGCGACCGTGTCCGGTCGCAGGCCCCCGTCGTCGTGTGCGGTGATCAGAGCCAGCGCGGCGGCTGCACGTCGGCGCCGGCGGTGAGTCCGACGGCGCCACGTCCGGCGGCCCAGCGCACCACGGCGGCGAGCGGGCCGCTCACCTTGGTGACCGGGTCGGCGTCCTGTCGCACGGCGATCGGGTCGCGACCGTCGACCTCGAGCACGAGGCCGGCGCCGAGATCCTTCTTGCGCCACATCCCCACGATGTCGTCGAGCAGCGAGTCGAGGACGACGGGCGGGAAGTCGCCGAAGCGCGCGCCGTTGCCCAGATCCACCGCGTGGATCCACACCTCGCGGGTGCGCATCCAGGCGGTCTCCTCGGCCGGCACCAGCCGGCCCTGCGCCGTGCGGACCTGCGCCTGCCACGCCGACTCCGGCAGGTGCCGCCACTTCTCGTCGAGCCGGGCCACGGTGTGGGTGAACAGGTTCCGCAGCGCCGCCGCATTGAGGGTGGCGCCCTCGGCGATCTCCTGTCCGCGCTGCTCGGTGGAGGCATACATGGGCGTCTCGACGCCCGTGGCGGCCCAGTCCATGAGCCGGCACAGGGCCGCGGCGTTGTAGCCGACGTGCGCGACGAGGTGCTTACGCGTCCACCCCTCGAGCGCGGTCGGTGCGTCCAGCTCGTCGTCGGTGAGTTCGGCGAGACGCTGGGAGAAGTACGCGGTGCCACGCCGGGCGATCAGCAGCCGCTCGGACAGGTCGAGATTGTTGAACCCCACGGGTGAGCTCCTACTTGACGATGGTCTTGTTGCGCACCGAACCGAGGCCCTCGATGCTGACCTCGACCGTCTCCCCGTTGCCGATGTAGCGAGCAGGCTTACGGGCGTGCCCGACCCCACCGGTGGTGCCGGTGATGATGACGTCGCCGGGCTGCAGGGTGACGATGTGGGAAATGTAGTCCACCAGCTTGGCCGGGGTGAACACCAGGTCGTCCGTGGTGGCCGACTGCATGACCTCACCCTCGAGCCGGGTCTCGATGCGCGAGCCGAGGGCGTAGTCGGTGCTCAGGAACGGACCGAAGCCGCTGGTCTTCTCGAACGTCTTGCCCTGATCCCACTGCAGCGTGCGGTACTGGTAGTCGCGCATCGTGTAGTCGTTGATCACCGAATAGCCGGCGATGTACTGCTCGGCGTCGGCCTCGGAGACCTGGTACGCCTGCTTGCCGATGACGACGGCCAGCTCGGCCTCCCAGTCGAGCTGCGCGGCGGCGTACTCGGGGACGATCACGTCGTCGTAGGGGCCGGTGAGGGCCTCCTTGAACTTCGAGAACAGGGTCGGGTACTCGGGCAGGTCGCGGCCCATCTCCTTGATGTGGGTCCCGTAGTTCAACCCGACGCAGACGATCTTGCCGGGGTTCGGCACGACCGGCGCGTAGTCGGCGTTCGTCAGGTCGACGGTGCGTCCGGCGGCCCGCTCGGCGACGGTCTTCCAGTCCGGGTCGGTCAGCAGCGCGGACAGGTCGGCGTAGCCGTCGATCACGGTGGCGGTGGTGTCGGAATCGACGCGCACGGCGGCGGTCGTGCCGTCGAGGCGGAGGGTGGCGAGTCGCATGTCGGGTCAGGCTCCTTCGGAGATGTAGGTGCGGTTGAAGTGCAGGCGTTCGACGATCGGGGCGTCGGAGAAGGCGAACAGGTCGACGCCGCCGTCGGTCTCGAGCGACCACTCCACCCAGGACGGCACGACGATCATGTCCCCCTTGGTGACCGTGTGGTCCCGGCCGCCGAGGTGGAAGCGACCTTCGCCCTCGAAGACCTGGAACACGGTCGAGCCCACGTCGCGCCGGGTGCGGGTGTGCGCGCCGGCGCGCAGCCGGTGGAACTCGGCGCGGATCGTGGGCATGACGTCGCCGCCGGTGGTCGGGTTGGTGTACCGGATGGCGGCGTGGCCGGGTTCCGGGGTGGCGGCGTAGCCCTCGTCCTCGAGGGCGAGCTGCTCGTTCAGCGCGGCGTCGGTGTACTTCCAGCGGTAGCACGCGATCGGCGAGCTGGACTTGGCGTCGAGGCCGACGAGCGGGCGCAGGCCGGGGTGCACCCACAGCCGCTCGGAGCGGGAGACGTCCGGGGTGGACTCGTCGGTCACCCCGTCGGAGCCGAACTCGAAGAACCCGGTGTCGGTGTAGTGGACGAACGGGATGTCGAGGCCGTCGATCCAGGCCATCGGATGGTCGGTCTCGTTGTGGTGGCCGTGGAAGTTCCAGCCGGGGGTGAGCAGGAAGTCGCCGCGGCACATGGCCACCGGATCGCCGTTGACGACGGTCCACACGCCCTCGCCTTCGACGACGAACCGGAAGGCGTTCTGCGAGTGCCGGTGCTCAGGCGCGGTCTCCTTGGGGCCGAGGTACTGGATCGCCGCCCACAGCGTGGGGGTGACGTAGGGGACGCCGCCGAGACCGGGGTTGGCCAGCGCGATGGCACGCCGCTCGCCGCCGCGGCCGACGGGCACGAGATCGCCCGCCCGCTGGGCCAGCGGGTACAGGGTCGACCACTTCCACACGAACGGCACGGCCTTGGACGTCGGGGCCATCGGCATCAGGTCGCCCAGCTGGGTCCACAGCGGATTGAGGTGCTCGGTCTCGAAGTCTGCGTAGAGCTGCTGCAGCTCCGGATCGGTGTTCTCGGTAGCGGTCATGACCTCTCCTCGTGAAGCGGGACACGTGCGGCGTTGCTCTCAACCTAGGTCGCCGGTCCTCCCGCAGCACAAACAATTCTTCTATGCGGAATCCCTGCGCCACCCTCCGCGGGGCCCGGGCCGCGTCATTCGATGTGCGCGACGTCGACCTCGATCCCGCGGACCGTCGCGCGCATCCGGGAGACGAGGGACCCGTTCAGATGCTGGCGGTACCGTGTGATCGGCACCGCGGCCGTGATCGCCGCGATCGCCCGTCCGCGCCCGTTGCGGACGGCGACACCGAATGCGGCGACCCCCTCCTCGGTCTGCTCCACGTTGACGGCGAACCCCACCCTGCGGGCCGCCTCGAGCTCGGTGAGAAACACCTCGAATTCCCCGGGGGCGAGCCGGCGGTCCACCCCGTACCCCGCGATCGGGCGCGGGTCGATGTGCGGCTCTTCCGGCGGCCTCAGGTAGAGCTGCTCGAGCGTCTGCCTGGGCAACTCCGCCAACAGGATTCGCCCTCCGGCCGTGAGCTCGGCGGCCAGCACCTGACCTTGGCGGTCGCCGACCCGCAGCATCGACTCGGACTCCGCGGAGTAGAGGAACCGGGCCTGCGACCCCACCCGGATGACGAGGTTGATCGTCTCGCCGGTCAGGATCGCCAGCGCCTCCATGTGCGGCCGGCAGAGTTCGGTGAGTTCCCGCGTCCAGCCCTGCTGCGCGGGTCCCACTCCCATCGCCGGGCCGGGGTGGTAGCGGCGCTTCTCGTCCTGCACGGCGAACCCCCGGTACACCAGCATCGACAGCAGGCGGTGGGCCGTCGACGGGGCCGTCCCGAGTTCCTCGGCGGCATCCTTGAGCCGCAGCGCACCGACGTCGCGGAGCATCTGCAGCAGGCGCAGGGCGTTGTCCACCGATTCCAGCGCATACGACGGCCGGGTGATGGTCTTCGATGCCTTCTTCGGGGCCGCGGACTTTTTCTGCACACCAGAACTTTATTGCACCGGAGCGTGGGGCGCATCACGGTAGAGCCATGCACAGTTCTTCCGGCGCCGACGCCGCCCCCGGCGAACGCACGATCGTCCTGAATCGCGGTACGGCGCTCGCAGTGATCGTCTGCTGGCTGTTCGTCGTCTTCGACGGCTACGACCTCATCGTCTACGGCAACGTCATCTCCAGCCTCCAGGACGAGTGGGGCATCAGCTCCGCGACCGCCGGAACCCTCGGCAGCCTCGCGTTCCTCGGCATGATGATCGGCGCGGTGCTCGCCGGGCGCCTGTCCGACGCGATCGGCCGCAAGCAGGCCGTCATCGGCTGCGTGGTGGTGCTGTCGGTGTTCACCACGCTCTGCGCCTTCGCCACCGGTCCGTTCATGTTCGGCGCCATGCGGCTGATCGCCGGACTCGGCCTCGGCGGCCTGGTACCGACGTCGAACGCCCTGGCCGCCGAACTCGTTCCGCGGCGGTGGCGCGCCGCCGTCGCGACGATGATGATGTCCGGCGTGCCGATCGGCGGATCCATCGCGGCCCTGCTCGGCATCCCGGTCATCCCGAACTGGGGCTGGCGCCCGATGTTCCTGTTCGCTCTCGTGCCCCTGTTCGTCCTCGTGCCGTTGGCGCTGAAGTACCTGCCCAACACCCATTCCAAGACGGACGCCCCGGCCGGCGGCGGCTTCCGCGAACTGCTCGGCTCGAGGTTCCGGACCATCAGCATCATGTTCGCCCTGGTCACCGTGGTGACGCTGCTCGCCTGGTACGGCCTGGGCACGTGGCTGCCGAAGCTCATGCAGAACACGGGCACCGACCTCGGCAGCGCCCTGACCTTCGCGCTGGCGCTGAACCTCGGCGCGGTGGCCGGCTCGTTCATCACCGCGTGGGGCGGCGTGCGGTTCGGCACCGTGCCCACCAGCATCGTCGCGGCGTTCGTCGCCGGCGTGGCCCTGCTCGCCCTGCTGCTCTCCCCACCCACCGCGGTGGTGTACGCGATCTTCGTGCTCGCCGGCGTGGGCACCCACGGAACGCAGTGCCTCATCATCGCGGCGGTGGCCTCCTACTACCCCGACCATCTGCGCGGCACCGCGCTCGGCTGGGCGCTCGGCGTCGGCCGGATCGGGGCCGTGGCCGCCCCGCAGATCGGCGGCTGGCTGCTCGCCGCCGGACTGGGCGCGAACTCGAACTTCATCCTCTTCGCCGTGAGCGCGCTGATCGCCTCGCTGTTGCTGACCGTCGTGTGGAAGCGCTTCCCCGTCAGCGACGACGCACCGCGCGGCCCGATCATGGCCCACTGATCCATTCGTCATATCGATCTACCGACCACAAGGAGTGTCATGTCCGATCTGAAGGACGCGCGGGTTCTCATCGCCGGCGGCGGCATCGGCGGAGTCGCCAACGCCCTCGCCCTCGCCCTCAGGGGAGCCGAGGTCACGCTGTTCGAGCGCGCTTCGGAGTTCGGCGAAGTGGGCGCCGGACTGCAGATCGGCCCGCACGGCTCCCGCATCCTCCAGGCGCTCGGCGTCTACGACGAGGTCATCTCCAAGGGTGTCCTGCCGAAGAACCTCGTCTTCCGTGACGCCGTCACCGCCGAGATCCTCACCAAGGTCGACCTCGGCCACGACTACCAGCAGCACTACGGCGGCGTGTACTTCGTCGTCCACCGCTCCGATCTGCACGCGGTGCTCGTCGACGCCGCCCGCCGGGCCGGCGCCGACCTGCGCACCGACGCCCCCGTGAACGACGTCGTCACCGAAGGCGACAAGGTCCGCGTCATCCTCGAGAACGGTGAGGAGCACGTCGGCGACATCGCTCTCGGCATGGACGGCCTGCACTCGCGGCTGCGCCCGAAGCTGTCCGACGACAAGCCGGTCGGCTCCGGATACGTCGCCTTCCGCGGCACGTTCCCGATGAACGAGGTCCCGCTCGAGGAAGAGATCGAGGACGTCGTCGGCTACATCGGCCCGCGCTGCCACTTCATCCAGTACCCGCTGCGCCAGGGCGAGATGCTCAACCAGGTTGCCGTCTTCCAGTCGCCCGCATTCCTGCGCGGTGAAGAGAAGTGGGGCAGCCCGGACGAACTCGCGCACGCCTACGACCACTGCCACGAGAGCGTCCAGACCGCGCTGAAGTACCTGTGGACCGACCGCTGGTGGCCGATGTTCGACCGCAACCCGATCGACAACTGGGTCGACGGCCGCATGATCCTGCTCGGCGACGCCGCGCACCCGCCGCTGCAGTACCTCGCCTCCGGCGCCGTCATGGCGCTCGAGGACGCCAAGTGCCTGGCCGACTACGCCGCCGAGGACTACCAGGGCGACAACGCCAACTGGCCGAAGATCCTGCGCGACGTCAACGCCGAGCGCGCACCGCGCTGCAACCGCATCCTCACCACCGGCCGCATGTGGGGCGACCTCTGGCACCTCGACGGTGCCGGCCGCGAGGCCCGCAACGAGCTGTTCCGCATCCGCGACACGTCGAGCTACAAGTACACCGACTGGCTGTGGGGCTACAGCTCCGACCGCAACCGCTGAGCCACCGGGTGTGTGGCCGAATGTCACACGCGTTCGATCCAAGCGAACCCGTGTGACATTCGGCCGCCGGCTCGTAGGCTGGCGCGCATGGGTTCGCTGCGGGCCGCCGTCGTGGGCGGGGGGATCATCGGCGCCGCCACCGCGCGGAAGCTGGCGATGCACGGGGCCGACGTCACCCTCTTCGAGAAGGAACCCCGGCTCGCCGCGCACCAGACCGGCCACAACAGCGGGGTGGTGCACGCCGGGCTGTACTACCCGCCCGGCAGCCTCAAGGCGCGCCTGTGCCGGCGCGGGGTGCAGTTGCTCGCCGAGTTCACCGCCGCCCGCGGCCTGCCGTACGAGGAGTGCGGCAAGCTCGTCGTCGCGCTCGACGACAGCGAACTCGACCGTCTCGACGCCATCCACGACCGCGCCGTCGCCAACGGGGTGCCGGGAATCCGCCGGATCGGGCCCGACGAGATCACCGACATCGAGCCGCACGCGCGCGGCATCGCCGCCCTGCACTCCCCGCACACCGCCATCGTCGACTACGTCGCGGTGACCACCGCCCTCGCCGACGACGTCACCGCGGCGGGCGGCACCGTCCGGCTCGCCACGCCCGTCACGGCGATCCGCTCCCTCGGTGACGAGGTGCTCGTCGGCACCGACACCGGCACCGACGGCTTCGACCTGGTGATCACGTGCGCGGGCCTGCAGTCGGATCGGCTCCCCCCCGGCGCCGGGGACCTCGCGACACCCGCGATCGTGCCGTTCCTCGGCGACTACCACCTGCTGCGGCCCGAGGCGGCCGGGCGGGTGCGCGGACTGATCTATCCGGTGCCCGATCCGCGGTACCCGTTCCTCGGCGTGCACCTGACCAAACGGATCGACGGCGCGATCATGGTCGGGCCCAACGCGTTCCTGGCGCCGGGCCGCGAGGCGTACCGCCGCCGGTCGGGGTCGCTGCGGGACCTGCGCGACGCCCTCGTCTTCCCCGGATTCCGCCGCTTCGCCGTCCGCAACGTCCCGGCCGCGACGCGCGAGCTGCGCACGGCCGTGAGCATCCGGCGGTTCGTCGCCGAGGCCGCGAAGTACGTGCCCGGGTTGACCGTCGCCGACGTGCTCCCCGGACCCCGGGGGATCCGCGCGCAGGCCATGGAGGCCGACGGCTCGCTCGTCGACGACTTCGTCATCACCGGGCACGGGCGCGTGGTCCACCTGCGCAACGCCCCCTCCCCCGGCGCGACGTCGTCGATGGCGATCGCCGAGCACCTCGTCGGCGCGGCGCTCGAGCGGGCCGGTCTGCAGGCCTGAGCGCTCACACGACGTACGTCTCGAGCCACCGCTTCATCACGGCCGCCGCGTGCGCGACGGTCTCGGGCTGTACCGAGCGCAGTTCGGCGGCGACGGCGTCGGCGGACCCGGGCCCGAGGGCCGCCTCGAGCGACGCCCGGTACTCGTCGATCGCGAGCCAGCCACCGAGCTGGTCGGCGTCGGCCTCGAGATGGAACTGCACGCCGTAACTGCTGCCGTGCCGGAACACCTGGTTCGGGTAGGCCCGCGACGACGCGAGCAGGGTGGCGCCCGGCGGCAGGTCGAAGGTGTCGGCGTGCCACTGCAGCACCGGGAAGGTGGACGGCAGCTCGCCCCACACCGGGTCGGCGGCCGAGGCGTGCGCGAGTTCCACCTCCCCCACGCCGACCTCCGGGACGGGGCCGGTGTAGACGTCGGCGCCGAGGGCCGCGGCGAGCAGCTGCGCGCCGAGACACACCCCCCACACCGGAATGCCGGCGGCGACGGCGGACCGCAGGTACGCGATCTCCTCCCCCAGCCACGGCAGCGTCGCGGCGTCGGCGACGCCCATCGGGCCGCCCATGACGACGACGGCGGCGTAGTCGAGCGCCGTGGGCACCGGGTCGCGCCCGAGCCGGACGGTGCGCACCTGCGCGTACTGCTCGAGCACCGGCAGATACGCGGCGGGGCCCTCGCATTCGACGTGGCGGAGTTCCAGGACGACAGGGTTCATCGCCCCAGCATGCCCGCTGTACGTTGCACCTCGGGTGCCCGGGGCGTGAACGTTCGGTGAGCGAACGTCGCCGACCGGTGCTCCCCCACGGACCACCGCCGCCGTGGTGCGATGGTGGGAGGCGGCCCGACGGGCGGGCCGGCGACGGAAGGATTCGACATGGCACGGATCGTGATCATCGGCGGCCACGGGAAGGTGGCACTGCACCTCGAGCGGCTGCTCGCCGACGCCGGCGACGAGGTGACCGCGGTGATCCGCAACCCCGACCACGCCGACGACGTGCGCGCCGCGGGCGCGACCCCCGTCGTGGCCGACGTCGAGCACCTCGGCGTCGACGAACTCGTGCCGCTGCTGTCCGGTCACGACGCCGTGGTGTGGTCGGCCGGCGCGGGCGGCGGCAATCCGCAGCGCACGTACGCCGTGGACCGCGACGCGGCGATCGCCTCGATGACCGCGGCCGAGCGCGCGGGGGTTCGCCGCTACATCATGGTGTCGTACTTCGGGGCCGGCCCGGACCACGGCGTGCCCGAGGACAACGGCTTCCATCCGTACGCCGAGGCGAAGGCGGCCGCGGACGCGCACCTGCGCGGCACCGATCTGGACTGGACGATCCTGGGCCCGAGCCTGCTGACCCTGGATCCGCCGACGGGCCGGATCGAGACCGGCCCGGACGCCGGCAAGGGGCAGGTCTCGCGGGCGGACGTGGCCGCGGTCGCGGCGGCGGTGCTGCACCGGCCCGCGACGGTGCGGCGCACCATCGAGTTCAACAACGGGGACACCCCGATCGAGGAGGCCCTCGACGCACTCGGCTGAGCAGCGCTTGACGGGTGACGCCGGCGGGGCCGATGGTGGAACGGGCCGGCAGGAGCACAGCTCGACGACAGGGGTATCCGCCATGAAGGTTCTCGTTGCATACGCCAGCCGGCACGGCGCCACCGCCGGGATCGCGGAGCGGATCGCCGAGGTGATCCGGACCGAGGGGCACGTGGCGGACACTCTGGAACTGCCGGCTCCGGCGTCGGTGGACGACTACGACGCGTGCGTCGTCGGCAGTTCCGCCTACCTGGGGCACTGGGAGAAGCCGGCGAGCGCGTTCGTCCGCGAGCACCGCGACGGACTCGTCGCCCGCCCGGTCTGGCTGTTCACCAGCGGACCGCTCGGCACCGACGAGGTCGACGAACAGGGACAGAACGTGCGGGAGAGCGCGGTACCGCAGGAACTCTCGGAGCTGACCGACGCGGTCGCGCCACGGGAGCATCACGTGTTCTTCGGCGCCCTCGACCCGAAGACGCTCGGTGTCGGAGCGCGGTTGATGCGCAAGCTGCCCGCCGGACGAAAGCTCTTGCCTGAAGGCGATTTCCGGGACTGGCAGGAGATCGAGGACTGGGCGAGGAGCATCGCACGGACGCTGGACGCGGCGTGATCGCAGCGCAGGAGGGCACCTGGAACTCGGGCATGCCCTACCTGCGCGCCGGTACGGGTCCGCCCCTGCTGTTCATGCCCGGCCTGTCGAACCACCACCGGCCACCCCGCGGCTTCGACCGCCGCACCCAGCTGGGACAGATCGCGCCCTGGACGACGACGCGGCGCGTGTGGTGGGTGAACCGCCGGCCGGGCCTGCAGCCGGGGACCACCATGGCGGATCTCGCCCGCGACTACGCGGAGGCGATGCCCGACCACTTCCCCGGCCCGGTCGACGTCCTCGGTGTCTCGACCGGCGGCAGCGTCGCGCTCCAGCTGGCTCTCGACCACCCGGCGCTGGTGCGCAGGTTGGTGCTCGTGGCGTCGGCGCACCGCCTCGGCCCGGGCCGCGAGGTGCAGCGACGGGCCGCGGCCGCCGTGCGCGAGGGGCATCCGCGACGGGCGATGGCGGAGCTCGCGGCGACGACGGGGGCGCGATGGTGGTCGCGCAGGCTGCTGTGGACGCTGGGATGGCTGCTCGAGCCGTCGGGTGCCCGGCACGGGTACGACGATTTCCTCGCCGTGGCCGAGGCCGAGGACCGCTTCGACGTGACCGCCCGGCTCCCCGAGGTGTCGTGTCCGGTGCTCGTGGTCGGCGGCGACCGGGACGGCTTCTACGGCGCGGCGCTGTTCCGGGAGGCTGCGGCGGCCGTGCCGCGGGGCCGGGCGCTCGTCCATCCCGGGGTGGGCCACCTGGGCGTGATAACGGGTGAGCGGAGCGTGAGGGACGCTTCGAGCTTTCTCGACACTCCCGACGCGCCGGACTTTCCGGGGAACTGGCGGGCACCCTCCGGCACAGCCGGATAATCGTCGCGTCATCGGGACAGGTCGGCGGAGGGAGCTCACGTGAAGGTACTGGTGGCGTACACGACGGCATACGGGGCGGCCCGCGGCGTGGCCGAACGGATCGCACAGCGGCTCACCGAGGCCGGGCACGACGCGGACCTTCGGGATCTGGCCGAGCCGGTCGATCCGTCGGACTACGCCGCGATCGTGCTCGGCAGCTCGGTGCACAACGGGCAGTGGCTCGCTCCCGCCGCTCGTTTCGCGGATCTGCACCGCGCGCTCCTCGCTGGGAAGCCCGCGTGGCTGTTCTCGGTGCAGACCATCGGTGCGACGAGCGCGATGATCTCCGCGCGGCTGGCCGGGTGGGTGCGGCCGAAGCTGAAGGAGCCGAAGGTGGCGGCGGCGCTGCGGGCGACGGCGAACGTGCGCGAGTACCGGGCCTTCGCCGGGGCGATCGAGCCGGAGCAGTGGCCGGGGCCTCTGGGCCGGGTGGTGTTCCGCCTGACCGGCGGCCGGTACGGCGATCACCGGGACTGGGCCGACATCGACGCCTTCGCCGCCCGGATCGTCCGGAATATCGACCGGCCGTAGCCGGGAATTCACATTTCGGGCCGACCGCGCGAATCGCACATAATTCCGAATCCCCGCGACCCGGCCGCGGTCCGAACAATATGCTCACCCATATATCTGCAGATTTCCCCGGCCCTGACCGGCAGAAATACCGAATATCAAATAAAAAGGGTAATCGGTACCCGAATTTCCTGCGACTCAACCACACTCGTGTTACACATGAAAAGTCCGCCCGAACAAACAGAATGAAGGAGCTTTCATGTCAAGCCTCCAAGATTTGCTCGGTTCAATCGAGCTCGGTGACCTGCTCGAACTTATCCTGGATCTGCTCAGCTGACCGTCCGACGCACAAGAGCCCGCACATGCCCCGTGCGGGCTCTTGTGCGTCGTAGCATCGAAGGATCTCGTCCCGACTGAAGGTGATCCCATGCGCCGTCCGAGACCGTTCCGTCGAGTGACGGCAGTCGTCGCGGCGACGCTGACGGCCGCCGCGCTCGCCGTGGCCGCACCCGCGGCGGCACAGCCGGCCCCGAGCGCCGACGGTTCGTACCTCGAGCGCAGCGAGGACAACAGCCCTCGGCAGCGCACCCTGCACGTGTACTCGGCGTCGATGAGCCGCGTGATTCCGGTGGCTGTGCTGCTGCCGCGCGACACGAGCACCCCACGCCCGGTGCTGTACCTGCTCGCCGGCGCCGGCGGCGGCGACGGCGGCACCCTCACCTGGCTCGACCGCACCGACGTGGCCGACTTCTTCGCCGACAAGGACGTCAACGTGGTGCTGCCGCTCGAAGGCGCGTTCAGCTACTACACCGACTGGAAGCAGGACGACCCGGTCCTCGGCCGGAACCGGTGGACGACCTTCCTCACCCGCGAGCTGCCGCCGATCGTCAACGCGGCTCTCGGCACCACCGGGGCTAATGCCATTGCGGGACTGTCGATGTCGGGGACTTCTGTGCTGAGTCTCGCGCAATCCGCACCGGGCCTGTACCGCGGTGTCGGCGCCTTCAGTGGCTGTGCCCAGACGAGCACCCGTCCCGGCCGGACCTACGTCGAACTCGTCGTCGAGGCGCGCGGTGGCGGCGACACCGACAACATGTGGGGTCCCGAAGGCGACCCCACATGGGTGGCCAACGACCCCTACGTCAACGCCGAGAAGCTGCGCGGGACGCAGATCTACCTGTCCAACGGCACCGGGTTGCCCGGTCCGTACGACCGGCTCGATCATCCGAACGTCGCCGGCGACCCGGCGAACCTTGCCGAGCAGGTCGTCGTCGGGGGCATCATCGAGGCCGCCACCAACGAATGCACGCATCTGCTGGCCCGGCGGCTCGCCGAGCTCGGCATCCCGGCCACCGTCGACTTCCGGCCCGTGGGCACCCATTCCTGGGGCTACTGGCAGGAGGACCTGCACCGGGCCTGGCCGATGCTCGGCTCCGCCATCGGCGCCTGACCCGCAACGCGCGACGGCACCCCCGTCCGGGATCGCCGGGCGGGGGTGCCGTCGTCGGACGGACTCAGGCCTGTGGGGCCAGTTCCTCGGTGCGCACCGGCGACGTGTCGGTCGCCGCAGCGATGGCCTCTTCGAACTCGCGGTGGCCGGCCTGCGAGCCGAGCTGCAGGGCGAGGCGGACCAGGAAGCCTTCCCGGTCGGACGGGTCCACCTGGTCGAGCGCATCCGACAAACCCAGCCACACGTTCTCGCGGCGCTGCTCGTCGTCGGTGAGCACCTGCGCGGGGCGTGCGGGGACGGCCGGCCCCTCGGGTGCCGTGCCGGCGCGGAGCGCGGCCGCGACGCCGGACAGTTCGGCGACCGGCACCCGGCACAGCAGCAGGCCGTCGGGGCGGATGACGAAGGCCTCGCCCGCGGTCGCGCCGAGCGCCTCGGCCAGGTCGGGCGCGTCGAGCACCGTGACCCCGTCGGCGGCGGTACCGCCGACGGCAACAGCGCGCACGCTCTCCGGCGCAAGAGCGGCGGCGAGGTCGGAAGTGGCCGCGGCGAGGGCGGCACTGCCGTCGGCGTCGAGGCCGAAGCCCACGACGGCGAAGCCGGTGCCGCGAACCACGTTGAGCGACGACGCGGTGCTGCCGTCGGCGGTGACGACCCGCACGCGGCGGTCCTCGACGGGGTCACCGGGCAGCACCCCGGTCAGGCCCTCCGCGACCGGCCAGGTCAGCGGCGACAGGCGAGCGTGGGTGGCGCTGGACTGGCGCGGGTTGATCAGTTCACCGAACTCGGGGCGGCCCACGGCGAGCGCCAGCACCGCGTCGCGGGTGGTGCGGTACCCGTGGGTTCCCGGGGACATGATGAGCGTGGACTTGCCGGCGTTCGCGACGTTCTGCTCCCACGCGTCGTGCCGCTCGATCGAGTACGCCTGCAGCAGCGCGGCGTCGGCGTTGCCGTGGACGACGGCGGCGAGCTGCCAGGCCAGCGTCTCGGCGTCCTCCATGCCGGAGTTCAGGCCGCGCACGCCGAAGATCGGCACGAGGTGCGCGGCGTCGCCGGCGAAGAGGATGCGGTCGTGGGTGAACTCGCGCAGCGCGAGGGCGCGGGCGCTGTAGAACCCGTGCCACTCGAGCGTCCAGGGCAGGTCGTTCTGCAGCCAGTCGAGGTGCTTGGCGATGCGGGCCCGGATGGCGTCTTCCTGGGTCTCGATCTCCGCGTCCTCGGACGGGTCGAGCTGGTAGTCGATGCGCCAGATGTTCTTCGGCTGCTTGTGCATGATGATCGTCGAGCCGGGGTTGCTCGGCGGATCGAACCAGACCATGCGCTCGGCGGGCAGGTCCGACTCCCAGTGGATGTCGGCGATGACGTAGCGGCCCTCGTAGTTGGTGCCCTCAAGGCGCAGGCCCGCGAGCTCGCGCATGCGGCTGCGGCCGCCGTCGGCGGCGACGACCCACGCGGCGCGCAGGTGGCGCTTGCCGAACGCGGTGCGACCTCGAGGGTCACCTCGTCGTCGCCGCGGAGGATGCCGGCGATGCTCGCCTGCCAGTGCAGCGTGATGAGCGGGTTCTGTTCGATGGTGTCGACGACGATCTGCTCGTACTCGGACTGCGAGACGTTGATCATCGGCGGCCGCACATCGAACTCGCGCTGCGGCATCCGGAAGTGCAGCACCTGCTGGTCCCGGTAGAAGCTGCGGCCACCGACCCAGGGCAGGACGATCTTCTCGAGCTCGGCACCGAAGCCGAGGCGTGCGGCGGCCTCGAGGCTGTGCCGGGAGATGCAGATGGCGCGGCTGCCGAAGGAGACCTGGTCCGCCGCCTCGAGGATCGTCACGGGGATGCCGCGCTGCGCGAGACCGAGGGCGACGGCCATGCCGACGGGTCCGGCTCCGACGACGACGACGGGCAGCGCCTCGGCGTCGGGCTGCATCGACGGGAAGTCGGATGCGGGGTACTTGGGGGGCTGGTAGTAGGTCGACATGCCTCAGGCCACTTCCTGCTCGGACCGATGGGAGGGCGCCACCGCGACCGACGGGTCGTGGGGGTGGCGCAAAAGGAGGATGCTGATCAGGCTGACGAGCGCGATCAGCACGAAGTACGCGGTGACGGCGAGCGAGGTGCCGAAGGCCGCGAAGAGGGAGGTCGCCACGATGGGGGCGAGGCCGCCGCCGAGGATCGCGCCGATCTGGTAGCCGAGCGACGCGCCGCTGTAGCGGATGTGGGCGGGGAACAGCTCGGCGAACAGGGCGGACTGCGGCCCGGCGCAGGCGCCGAGGACGAAGCCGAGGGCGATCATCGCGACGAGCATCACGGGCAGGATCGCGGTGTCCATCAGCGGGAAGAACAGGGCCGCGACGATCACGAGGGCGATCGAGCTGACGATGTAGACGCGGCGCCGGCCGACAATGTCGGACTTGTAGGCGCTGATCGCCATGCCGGCCATCCAGAACGGGCACGAGGCGATGAGCAGGAACAGCATCGTGGACTTGTCGAAGCCCAGTTCCTTCTCTCCGTACTTGAGGACGTAGACCATGTAGGCGTAGGCGATGCCGTTGGTGGCGACGAAGGTGCCGCCGGCGAGCAGCACGGTCTTCCAGTGCTTGACGAGGACCTCGGCGAGCGGGAGCTTGACGTCCCCGGCCGCGTCCCTGCTCTTCTCGAAGTCGGCGCTCTCCTCGAGCCCGAGCCGGATCCACATGGCGACGCCGACGAGGGCGGCGCTGAGCAGGAACGGCACGCGCCAGCCCCAGTCCGCGAACGCGGCATCGTCGAGGACAGCCGTGAGCGGCAGGAACACGAGGTTGGCGAGGAGGACGCCCGCGGGAACGCCGATCTGGGGTGCGGCGCCGTAGAGGCCGCGCTTGCCCGCGGGCGCGTTCTCGGTGGCGACGAGGACGGCCCCGCCCCATTCGCCGCCCACGCCGAGGCCCTGGACGAAGCGCAGGGCCACCAGCAGGATCGGCGCGGCGACGCCGATGGCGGCGTAGTTGGGCAGCAGACCGATGGCGACGGTCGCGAAGCCCATCAGCAGCAGCGAGGTGACGAGCATCGATTTGCGGCCGACGCGGTCGCCGAAGTGGCCCATGACGATGCCGCCGATGGGGCGGGCCACGAAGCCGACGGCGAGGGTCGCGAAGGCGGCGAGGGTGCCGGCCAGTTCGGACGTGCCGGGGAAGAACTGCGGCCCGAGCACGAGGGCGGCGGCGGTGCCGTAGATGAAGAAGTCGTACCACTCGATCGCGGTGCCGACGAAACTGCCGAGCGCAGCCTTGCGGGCCTTGCGCTGCAGTACCTCCGGCGACGGTGCCGGCGTGGTAATCGTCATGTGTTGCTTGCCTTTCACGATGCGGCCCGCGTCACGGCGGACTGGGCAAGCATGACCCCCATCACAAGCGGTTGAAAAGCGCAACTATTCGTGCTGATACCCCGGAAATTCCGTGGTACTCCGGATCACCGCAGGTCAGGGTCTCGCGGTGGGTGTCCTTCCCGTGGACGCGAAGTGAATGAATGCTCGTGTCACCCGGCTGAGCATCGAGTCCTGATGCCACGCGACGACCACGTCGACGGAGTCGGGAACCGGATCGACGAGCGGCCTGACGACGAGTGGGAGATTCTCGTACGTCACGTCGAGCGGGGGCCGCTGCAGCAGCAGGGTCCACCCCAGGCCGCGACCGACGAAGGCCCGCGCCGTCTCGTAGTTGGAGGTGCGGTAGGCCACGCGCGGCGCGAACCCGGCGCCCCGGCACACCTCCATCGCGTGGTTGCTGCTCGGCGGCGCGTCGAGCAGCACCATCGGGTCGTCGCGCAGATCGGCCAGCCGCACCGGGCCGTCCCCGCCGGCGAGACGGTGGTTCGCGTCGAGCAGCACCGT
The DNA here is from genome assembly GCF_002887785.1 of Rhodococcus sp. ENV425. NCBI lineage: Bacteria > Bacillati > Actinomycetota > Actinomycetes > Mycobacteriales > Nocardiaceae > Rhodococcus > Rhodococcus sp. ENV425. The sequence goes on along the minus strand of NZ_PCZU01000036.1, from coordinate 17,243 downwards.
CGGCTCGCGCGTCATCAGCGTCGCCTTGCGCCACTCCGCGGACAGTTCGAGGTCGTAGACGATCGCGAGGTCGAGCTCGCCGTTGTCGAGCTGGGTGCGCAGCCGGTTCTGGGTGTCTTCCCGGAACTCGACCCGCGCGCGCGGGAAGCGGTGGGTGAATCCGGCGAGCAGCGCGGGCAGCACCGTCGGCCCGAGGGCGGGGTAGCACCCGATGGCGACGGGGCCGGCCACACCGCCGCCCTCCCCCACCGCGTCGGCCTGCAGTTCGCTCGCCTGGTGCAGCAGCACCCGGGCGCGGGCCAGTACCGCCTCCCCCATCGCCGTCAGCTGCACGCCGCGCGCCCGCCGTCGCACGGCCAGCTGCGTCTGGAGCGACTTCTCGAGGTCGGTGAGCGCCGCGGACAGCGCGGACTGTGACAGGTGCAGCCGCTCGGCGGCGCCGGCGATCGTTCCCGTCTCGGCAACCGCGACGAACGCCGCGAGCTGGCGCATGGTGAAGTTGGGCACCGAGTCGGGACGGGTCATGCGGGCAACGGTATCGAGCGGGAGCTTTTACCCCCAGCGGGAGGTTGTCGCCGGTGCTACTCGACGGATGGCGCAGCGACAGCCCGGTGGTCGCGACAACCTCCCGTTCCCACGGGCCCGCGCCCGTCGCGGTGCTCGGGCGGGCGCAGCAGCAGCACGACGTCCCGCGCGACATCGACTACGCGCGGCGGGGCCGGGCACCTGTGCGGTGCCCGGCCCCGCCGGTGACGCGGATCAGGCGCTCAGGTCGACGTCCTTGCTCTCCTTGACGAACCGGGCGAGGACCACGGCACTCAGGGCGCAGCCGGCGACCAGGTACACGATCACGCTGCCGATGGTGCCGGAGCCGGCGTACAGCGAGGCCACGATGACCGGGGTGAAGCCGGCACCGAGGAGGCTGCCGATCTGGTAGCCGAGGGAGGCGCCGGTGTAGCGGGCGCGGGTGCCGAACTGCTCGGCGAGGAACGCCGGCATGGGGCCGAACGTCAGCGACTGCAGGACCGAGCAGGCGATCACGAAGGCCAGCACGACCAGCAGGAAGTTGCCGGACGAGGCGAGCTGGAACAGCGGCCACGCCAGGACGACCATGCCGACGAAGCCGGTCATCATGACGGGCTTGCGCCCGTAGGTGTCCGACAGCCGGGCGGCGCCCAGGATGCCGAAGATCGCGACGAACTGGCAGATCGCGAAGGCGGTGAGGCCCTGCGACCGGGACACGCCGTTCCCGGCGGCGTAGGTGATCACGAACGTCGAGAACAGGGCCTGGATCACGAACGGCGCGGTGCACACCAGTCCGGCGAGGATCAGGGTGCGCGGCGCGCGCAGGATCGTCACCAGCGGGATGGTCTCCTTGGTCCGGTCCTTCTTCGCCTCGGCGGCGCGCAGCGCCTCCTCGAAGACGGGGCTCTCGGCGATGCGGGCCCGCACGAACAGGCCGACGGCAAGCAGGACGGCCGAGAACAGGAACGGCACGCGCCAGCCCCACGAGAGGAAGTCGTCCTCCGGCAGGAGAGCAGCGAGCGAGAGGGCGACGGTGCCGAGCACGGCGCCGGTGGGGCCACCGGCGTTGGTGAACGCCGCCGCGAAGCCGCGGTTGCGGCCCTTGACGTGCTCGAGCGACATCAGGGCCGCCCCGCCCCACTCGCCGCCGATCGCGACGCCCTGCACCGCACGCAGCAGGATCAGCATCGCGGCGCCCCAGGTGGGTATCGCCGGGACGAGGCCGATCAGGAAGGACGCCACTCCCATGATCGTCATCGACAGCATGAGCATCTTCTTGCGGCCGATGCGATCGCCGAAGTGACCGAAGACGATGCCGCCGAGCGGGCGGGAGATGTAGCCGATGGCGAAGGTCGCGTAGGAGGCGATCAGCGCGAGGCCGGGGCTGAGGTTCGCGAAGAACACGGGGCCGAACACGAGCGAGGAGGCGGTCGCGTACAGGATGAAGTCGTAGAACTCGACGGTGCTCCCGAGGTAGCTCGAGAACACGACGCGACGGATGTCCTTGTTCCGCTGCGCCGGCGCGACGATGGCGGCGGGCTCTGGGTCTGCGAGGGTCATGGTGGGTCCTTACTCTGCGAGGACGATGCTAGATCCGGTCGGCGGGGCCGGCTCAGAAGGGGTAGACGGGCACGTCGCGGCTGACGGTGATCCAGCGCGACTCGGTGAACGCCTCGATGCTGTTGGCGGCACCGCCGAATCGGGCGCCGTTGCCCGAGGCGCCGAGACCACCGAACGGGATGTTCGCCTCGTCGCCGACGGTCTGGTCGTTGATGTGGGCGATGCCGGTGGGGATCCGCTCGGCGAGGGCGAGGCCCTTGCCGACGTCGCGGGTGAAGATGCCGAGCGACAGCCCGTACTCGGTGTCGGTGGCCAGGGCCACGGCCTCGTCGAGGGTCGAGAACTTCACGACGGGAGCGACGGGCCCGAACACCTCCCGGGCGTAGGCGGGGGCGCCGGCGGGGACGTCGGCGAGGACGGTGGGCCGGTAGAACAGGCCCTCGTAGGTGCCGCCCGCGACGAGGCGGGCGCCGGCGTCCACGGACGCGGTGACCAGAGCGTGGATCTTCTCGAGCTGACCGTGGTCGATGATCGGCCCGAGCGCGACCTGCTCGGTGGCCGGGTCGCCGACGGGCAGCGCCTCGGCCTTGGCGGCGAGCTGCGCGACGTACTCGTCGTAGACGGACTCGTGCACGATGTGCCGGCCGGTGGTCATGCACACCTGGCCCTGGTGCAGGAAGGAACCGGCGGCACCGGCGGCCACCGTGGCGGCCAGGTCGGCGTCGTCGAGGACGACGATCGCGGAGTTGCCGCCGAGTTCGAGGTGGACCTTCTTGAGGTTGCGGGACGCGGCGGCGCCGACGGCGCGGCCGGCCGGGGTGGAGCCGGTGAAGGAGATGACCGGTACCCGCGGATCGTCGACGAGGGCGGCGCCGACGTCGGCGCCGGCGGGCAGCACGGACAGTACCCCGGCGGGCAGGCCGGCCTGTTCGAAGATGCGGGCGAGGGCCACGCCGCCGCAGACGGCGGTACGCGGGTCGGGCTTGAGGATCACGGCGTTGCCGAGGGCGAGCGCCGGCGCGACGGATCGGATGGCGAGGATCAGCGGGAAGTTGAACGGCGCGATGACACCGACGACACCGACGGGCACGCGCTTCGACATGCTCAGGCGCGGTGCCTCGCTGGGCAGGATCTCGCCGAGCGCGTGCGAGGGCAGGGCCGCGCCCTCGAAGCACTCCTGCGCCGCGACGTGCGTCTCGAGCTGGGCCTTGGGGCGCAGGGAGCCGGACTCGCGCATGATCCAGCGCTCGATCTCGTCGGCGTGCCGCTGCCACAGGTCGCCGGCGCGGCGCAGCACGGCGGCGCGTTCGGTGTGTGGGCGGGCCGCCCAGTCGCGCTGGGCCGCGACGGCACGGTCGACGGCGCGTTCGAGGTCGCCCTCGTCGGCGAGGCCGACGCTGCCGAGCGTCGCGCCGGTCGCCGGTTCGACGACCTTGATCTCACCGGCGCCGCCGGGGATCCAGTCTCCGGCGAAGATCTTTCCCTGCCAGATGGATTCGTCGAGAAGTGCCATCACGAACTCCTTGTGTACGGGTGCCGGACCGGCCGGCGGGCGAAGCGGGGCACGCGGCGGTCGCGGCCGTGAATGAGGGGACCGCCGAGGCGGCCGTGGGTGAGGACCGCCGAGGCGGCCGGACGAGGCGGCTGGACGCTCGCTCGGTGCCGGGGAGCGAGCCCTCCGTTGGCCCCTGAAGTATGGGTCACGTCACAATGGCGTGAAAAGCAGAATTAGCCGGTGATATTCCACAGGTCTGCTCAACAATGGTGACATGCGGGACCGCGGGCGGCACCGAAGCCGGTCGCCACCCGCGGATCCGGTGAACCTGCAGTTCAGGGGGTCGGCGCGACGGCGTCGAGAATGCCCCACGTGCGCAGGATCTCGGACGGGTCGTCCCGTCCGGGCACGGGAGGCGCGGCCGGCACGCCCGCCGGGGTGCGCGAGAAGCGAGGCGCGGGCGCAGGTTCGGGGTGACCGTCCCGGTACAGGAAGGTGCCCCGCGCGGTGAGGTGCGCGTCGGCGGGCGCCTCGGTCATCGAAAGGATCGGGGCGACACAGGCATCCGTGTCCCGGAAGACTGCCGCCCACTCGTCGCGCGGGCGGGTGGCGAACGCGGCGGCGATCCGCTCGCGCAGATCCGGCCAGCGCCGGCGGTCCCACTGCCCCGGTAGCTCGCCGTCCGTATCGAGGCCGAGCCCCGCGAGAAGCTGCGCGTAGAAGGGTGGTTCGAGGGCCGCGACCGCGACGTGCCGGCCGTCGGAGGTCTCGTACACGTCGACGAACGGGGCCCCGGAGTCGATGAGGTTGGTGCCGCGCGCGTCCTGCCACGCGCCCCCGGCGAGCATCGAGTACGGGTTGGCCATCAGGTGCGCGACGCCGTCGACGATCGCGGCGTCGACGACCTGGCCGCGCCCGGAGCGCTGCGCCTCCCACAGCGCGGCGAGGATGCCGGATACGAGATACATTGCACCGCCGCCGAAGTCGCCGACCAGGCTGAGCGGCAGCTGCGGGGGTCCGCCGGCCCGGCCGATCGCGTGCAGCGATCCGACCAGGGCCTGATAGGTGGGGTCGTGCCCGGCGCGCTGCGCGAGCGGCCCGTCCTGGCCCCAGCCGGTCATCCGGCCGTACACCAGCTTCGGGTTGCGCGCCCAGCAGTCCTCGGGACCCAGGCCCAGGCGTTCGGTGACACCGGGCCGGTAACCCTCGATCAGCACGTCGGCCTTCTCGACCAGCGCGAGCACCGTCGCGAGCCCGTCCGGGTCCTTCAGGTCGGCACCGATCATCCGCTTGCCGCGCTGGAGGGTGTCCAGCCGCGGATCGATCGGCATGGTGAACCCGGCGCCGGCACGCTCGACGCGTACGACGTCGGCGCCCTGATCGGCGAGGAACATCGCGGCGAACGGCGCCGGTCCCAGCCCGGCCAGTTCCACGACCTTCAGGCCGGCCAGCGGGCCCGTCCGGTGTTCGGTCATCGTGATCTTCTCCTGCAGGTTCTCGGCGTCGCTAGACGCCGACGAGCTCGCCGACGGTGACGGTCTGCTTGCCCTCGGTGATGTGCGAGGCGATGAACTCCTCGTTCAGTTCGATGCCGAAGCCCGGGCCCTCGTTCGGGTAGAGCTTGCCGTCGGCGAAGATCGGCACGTTCAGGGCGATGTCCTGCGTGATCTTCTGCTCGGCGTTCTCCCACTGGTTGTTGATGATCAGCGGGCCGAGGTTCTCGTGGGTGAACTGCGACGCCCAGTTGTTGGCGATCATCAGGTGCGCCGAGGGGCTGGCCTCGAGGCCCGAGCCGATCATGCAGCCGCTCATGACGGCCATGTCGGCGAGGCGCGCCATCGTGAGCCAGCGCTGTGCCTTGAGCAGGCCACCGGCCTTCTGCATCTTGATGAACAGGCCGTCGGCGGCGCGACGTTCGATGATCTCCCGGATGTTGTGCAGCTCCTGCGCCGACTCGTCCGCGAAGATCGGCGTGTCGATGCGGCTGCGCAGGCGCGCCATGCCCTCGATGTCCCAGTGCGGGACGGGCTGCTCGATGCACTCCATGCCGTACCGGTCCAGCCGGCGCATCGTCTTCAGCGCCTGGTCGTAGTTCCAGAAGCCGTTGGCGTCGACCACGATCCGGGCGGAGTCGCCCAGTGCGGCACGGACCTCGCGGACGTTGTCCACGTCGTGGTCGGAGTTGCCGTCGGACTTGAGTTTGATCAGGCAGAAGCCCTTCTCGTGGGCCTGCACGGCCTCGGCGACCACCTGGTCGACCGGGCCGGCGGAGGCGACCCAGCCCTGCACGGAAGCGTCGGCGTTCTTCCCGCCGAGCAGCTGGTACACGGGCACGCCCAGGGCCTTGCCCTTGAGGTCGTGCAGCGCGAAGTCGACGAGGGCCTTGGCCTGGTTGTTGTCGCGGACGAAGGTGTCCATCTGCCCGACGATCTTCTCGATGTTGAGCGGGTCCTGGCCGATCAGGAACGCCGGGGCGATGTGGTTCGCGATCATCGCCGTCATCGATTCCTGGGTCTCGCCCCGGTACCAGGTGGAGGTGTCGCCGCTGTCGCCGTAGCCGACGATCCCCTCGTCGGTGTGCAGCTTCAGCACGACGGAATGGATGTGGGTGATCCTGGTCCCCGGCATGAGAAACGGCTTGACCAGCGGTGTGGAAACCGGGATCAGTTCGACCTTGGTGATGATCATGCGACGTGCTCCTGAGCGGAAGAAGGGATGACGGTGGCGCCGGCGTCGGCCAGGGCCGTGAGTTCGGCGGTGTCGAGGCCGGCCTCCCGGAGGATCTCGACGGTGTGCTCGCCGACGAGCGGGGCGCGGCGCTCGACCGCGCCCGGGGTGCGGGAGAGCTTGGCGGGGATGCCGGGGACGGTGACGGCACGGCCGTTGTGCGGGTGCGTGACGGTCGGCAGCATGTCGCGGGCCCGGAAGTGGGGGTCCGCGAAGATGTCCGCGGCGTCGAGGATCGGGCCGAGCGGCACCTTGCCGCCGAGCAGCTCGATGAGTTCGGCGACGGTGCGGGTGCGGGTCCAGGCGTTGACCACTTCGTAGACGGCGTCGCGGTTGAGCCACCGGTCGTGGTCGGTGGCGAACCGCGGGTCGTCGACGAGTTCCGGCTGCCCCATGACGGCGGCGAGCTTGGCCCACTGCGGGTTGTGCGGGGCACCCAGCGCGACGACGCCGTCCTGTGCCTGCACCGTGTCGAACGGCGCGAAGCCCTGCAGCTGGTTGCCGAGCGGGCCGGGGACCCGGCCGGTGTGGCCGTAGGTGTTGACCACGACCTCGGAGATCGCGAGGACGGCGTCGGCCATGGCGACGTCGACGTACTGGCCCTGCCCGGTGCGCTCGGCGTCGCGCAGGGCGGCGAGGATCCCGAAGGCGGCGAACAGGCCCGGAACCGTGTCGCCGACACCGGAACCCACCCGGACGGGGTGCTCGGCGTCGGTACCGGTGATGGACATGAGCCCACCCATGGCCTGCGCGACGATGTCGAAGGCCGGCCAGTCCCGGTAGGGGCTGTGCCCGCCGGTCTTGTCGCCGAATCCGCGGATCGAGGCGTACACCAGGCGGGGATTGCGCGCGGCGAGGGTGTCGTAGTCGAGGCCGAAGCGGTCCATGACGCCGGCGCTGAAGTTCTCGACGAGGATGTCGGCGTCGTCGATCAGGCGCAGCAGCACGTCGCGGGCGTCGGGCTTCTTCAGGTCCAGCACGATCGACCGCTTGTTGCGGTTGGCCGACTGGAACACTCCGCCGTAGTCGCGGGGCTCGTCGTCGGAGGCGAACGGGCCGGCGTAGCGGAGGAAGTCGCCGCGCGGCGGCTCCACCTTGATCACGTCGGCCCCCTGGTCGGCGAGCAGCGACGTGCAGAACGGCCCGGCGAGGGCCTGGGTCAGGTCGATGACCCGCACCCCGTCGAGGGCGCGGCGCCGGCTGGTGCTCATGCGGTGGCCTCCCGTCCGAGCAGCGCGCGGCCGATGACGACCTTCTGGATCTGCGGGGTGCCCTCGCCGATCTCGAGTCCGGAGACGTCGCGCAGCATGGCCTGCAGCGGCAGTTCCTCGGCGAAGCCGCTGTGGCCGTGGGCGACGATGCAGTCGCGGATGGTCTGCAGCGAGACGTCGGTGGCGTAGAGCTTGGTCATCGCGGCCTCCTTCGTGAAGGGCCTGCCGGCGTCGGCGAGAGAGAGGGCGCGGTAGGTGAGCCAGCGGGCCGCCTCGAGCTTGGTGGCGTTCTCGGCGATCGGGAAGGACACACCCTGGAACGAGGCGACCGGCTTGCCGAACGCCTTGCGGGACTTGACGTAGTCGATGGTGATGTCGAGGGCCTTGCGGGCGACTCCGGTCGACATCAGGCCGATGACCGAACGGGTGTAGTCGAATTCGCTCATGACGAGCCGGAATCCGTTGCCGACGCCACCGATGACGTACTCGTCCGGGACGAAGACGTCGTCGAGGAACACACCGGCCCGGCCGAGCGGCTTCCAGCCGGCGTCCGGGAACTTCTGCATGCTCACGCCGTCGGAGTCGAGGGGCACGAGGAAGGCGGTGACGCCGGATTCCTCCGGGGTGGCGCCGCGGGCCTTGACGAAGGTGATCATCGCCTTGGCGTGCGGGGCGAAGGTGATGGACGTCTTCTCGCCGTTGAGCTTCCAGCCGCCGTCGACCTTCTCGGCCTTGGCGCGCATGGCCATCGCGTCCGAGCCGCTGCCCGGCTCGGTCAGGCCGAGGGCGACGACGTGGCGGCCCTCGACGATGCCGCGCACCCAGTCCTTCGCGACATCGGGGGCGAGGAAGCGCTCGAGCAGCGGGCCGGTGAGGTTGTTCGTGTAGGCGAGCTGGCTGAGGTAGAAGTTCGCGTAGGCCAGTTCCTCGTGGGCGATGCCGAGGTGCGTCTTGGTGAGCACCTCGCCGATGCGGCCCTGACCGCCGTTCTCCTCGGAGACGCCGAGGCCGAGGAGGCCCTGTGCGGCCATCTTCTCGGCGAGGTCCCACGGGAACTCTTCGCGGTGGGCGCGTTCGAGGTAGCTCTCGGCGTGCGGTGCCGCGAACTCGCGGACCCACTGGGCGAACTCCTCGTGTTCCGGCGCGAAGAGGACCGGCGGATGCAGGGCGTCCGTGGCAGACATTATCGATCTCCTCGAAGTGGTTGTGAATCAGCGCTTCTCATCGGCGCCGGGAACGGAACCCGGACCGCGCGCTGCCGATCAGCGCGTCGGAACCCAGTATGTCCGCAGTCACAACCTCAGAAAAGAACAGGAATCTGCTGATCGATATGAGAAATACTCAAGAATGGTCGGCGGCGCCGCTCACAGCGCGCCCACGCGGGCCGTTGCGAACGAGATGAACTCGCGTACCACCCGGCTGAGCACCACGTCGGGACGCCAGGCGATGACCAGCCGCACCGGATCGAGGTCGGGGACGTCGATCGGCAACAGCACGATCTTCAGTCCGCCGTAGGTGCGGTTGAGCTGCGGCTGGTGCAGCATGATCGTCCAGCCCAGGCCCCGGCCGACGTACGCCCGCACGGTCTCGTAGTTCGCCGACCGGTACTCGATCCGGGGCGTGAACCCGGCCCGCGCACACACCTGCATCGCGTGTGTCGACGCCGGCACCGCGTCGAGCAACACCATCGGTTCGTCCCGCACCGAGGCCAGCTCCACCGGGCCGGGCGTGGCCGCCAGCCGGTGCCCCGCCTGCACGACCAGCGCCGGCCGCCTCGTCATCAGCGTGGCGGTGCGCCATGCCGGTGGCAGCTCCAGGTCGTAGGTGATCACCGCGTCCAGCGCCCCGCCCTCGAGCCGCTCGCCCAGCTCGTCGGCCATCGCCTCCCGGAACTCGAGCGACACCCGCGGATGAAGCTCGGTGAACTCGGACAGCAGCGGCGGCAGGATCGTCGGCCCGACCGTCGTGTAACACCCGACGGCGAGCCGGCCGGCGAGTTCGCCGCCCGCCCCGAGCATCTCGTCCTCGATCTCGCTCGCCTGCTGCAGCAGGGCCCGCGCCCGGGCCAGCAGCGACTCCCCCGCCGGCGTGAGGTGCACGCCGTGGGCACGGCGGCGCACGCACAGCTGCGCCGACAGCGCCTTCTCGAGTTCGGTGACCGCCAGCGACACCGCCGACTGCGACACCAGCAGCCGGTCGGCCGCCGCGCTGATCGTCCCGGTCTCGGCGACGGCGACGAAGGCGACCAGTTGCCGCATGGTGAAGGCCGGCGCCCGGTCGCTGCTCATGAATCGATCATATGGGCGGTCCGCGCCGCGCCCGTCGCGGCGGTCAGGCGTCGGGGGCGGTCGTCAGCGGCACGTCGCCGCCCGGCCGCCGGCGGGGCTCCGCGACCCGGTGCAGCCCCCGGCCCAGCTTCCCGACCCCGGTGCTGCCCGCCCCGACGGCCCGGCCGCCGAGGGTGCGGGCGCTGTCGCCGAGGGCACCGCCGACGGCCCGGACCGGGTTGCCCAGCTCCGCCAGGTTCTCGGCCACCGACGGATCCTCGGCCTCGAGGGCGCGCTCCGCGGCGCTGCCGAGCGCCGCCGCGACGTCGTCCAGGTCCGCCCGGAGCCGGGCGATGTCCTTCTTCACCCGGGCGGTCGACAGCCATCGCACCAGCTCGAACGGCTTGAGCGCGGCGTAGCTCGCCAGCCGTGCGCGGGCGCGCAGCAGCAGCCCGACGTCCCGCTCGACGCGCCCGGCGAGCGTCGTGCCGATCGCCGCGCATTCGTGCTCGAGCCGGTCCGGTTCGGTGGTGCGGATCCGCGCGAGCCGCAGCCGCTGCCACAGGTTCAGCGAGTCCTCGACGAGGACGAGCAGCTGCAACGTCTCGCCGAGCCGGTCGGTCTCCACGGCCTGCTGCAGGCAGGCCACCCGGTCCTGCGCCGGAGCGTCGGCGGCGAGCCCGTCGAGCACTTCTCCGGTGTGGGCTCGCAGCCGCCCGGCCCGATCGGCGAGTACGTCGCCGAGGCCGCGCACGGATTCCCAGTCGGTGGCGCGCAGCTGCCCGGTGGCGTCCAGGAGCCCAGCCACCCTGGTCAGCGCGTTGTGGTGGTCGACGGCGTCCCCGCCTCCGGGTGCGCCGACCAGCTCGAAGATCTCCGCGGAGAACTCGTGCACCCGCGCGACGGCGGCCTCGACCGAGACGATCGCGTCCCGCAGGGCGCGGGCGACGGCTTCGTCGGCGGGACCCGGTTCCTCGATGTGCGCGTCATCGGCCATGGCTCCATGGTGCTACGCGCGCACGACGGGCGCAGCAGGATGCTCCGTGCCGAGCAGGTGACGGATGCCGAAGCCGGTGACCAGGGCGGTCACGAACGCCATCAGCAGGCCGCCGAGCGCCCCGATCGCCACGGTGAGCCACAGCGGCTGGCCGGGCTGCCACAGCGGCGTGCACACCACGAGGAACAGCGTGAGACCGGCCAGCCACGCACCGGCCGTCCACACGATCCAGCGCCCGGCGCGCGGGAGGTGCCGACGCAGCTCGAGCCACTGCGCGACCCCGATCGAACCCAGCAACGCCACGCCGAAGAGGACACCGAGCGCGATCGGGATCGCCACCGGCCACGCGGACCACGTCTCGTAGAAGGTCGAGGGCGACATCCCCAGCAGGTAGGCGCACGCGGCGGCGACACCCGTGCCCAGCACCCAGCGCCGGACCGACATCGCCGGCAGCCGGTGCCGCAGCACCCGCGCCTGCGACCAGCCCAGCACCGATCCCTCGACGACACCGGCCACCATCAGCGCCGGCAACGCCGCGGCACTGTCGAACAGCACGGCCCCGACGACGGCGGGAACGAGGAATCCGACGAACTCCCCCGCCGTCGCCGACACCGTCCAGTCCCGCAGCAGGCTCATCGGCCGATCCCCAGCCGTGCCGCCAGCTCCGGACCGCCGACCTGCCGGACGAAGTCCGGGTCCCCGCACACCACCAGCTGGTCGCGGGCCCGGGACAACCCCACGTACAGGCGCTCGCGCGAGCGCTCCTGGGGCTGCGTCTCGTTCACCGCGAGCACCACCGCCCGGCGCTCGAGTCCCTTGAAGCCGAGGACATGCCCGTAGAAGACCTGTTCGGTGTCCCAGAAGCTGTCCCAGTACGCCGAGTTGCCCTCGGACTGGCGCGCCACCTGCTCCGGGTGCCGGCTGCCCGTCGCGAGCAGCGCGACGTCGCCGGGCCGCCAGCCCTCCTCGAGCAGGGCGTCGATCCGGTCGTCGGCCACGGCGAGCGCCTCGTCGCCGCGGCACGCGACGAACTGCACGTCGGGGCCGTCGCCGCCGAGCAGCCGCATCCGCTGCCCGACGAGCGGGCCGAAGGTCCCCGCGATCTGCCGGGTGTTGCGCAGGTTGTGGTCGAGCACCAGCGGAACCAGCGGCACCGGGGGCCGGCCCTCCCGGTCGAACACCCGCTGCGCCTCGTCGGTGAACACGTAGATGCCGCTGGTCTCCTCGTCGCGCAGGGCGGCCATGATCGGATCCCACCAGGCGTCGGCGAAGTCCTGCGCCTCGTCGACGACGACCGCGTCGAAGCGCTGTCCCTCCGGCAGCGACCGGGCCAGCTCGGTCATCTGGGCGGGCAGGTCGTGTTCCCAGAAGCGCACGGTGTCGGCGGTGCGCAGGGCCTCGTCGGGACCCTCGGCGGCCCCCCACAGCCGGCCGAGGGCGTGGAACTCGCCGACGTATGCGGGCCGCTTCTTCCGGTTCCACGTCGCGGTGATCCGCTGCAGGTACGACGCGAGGCCGTGCGAATAGCAGATCAACGCGACCCGCTGGTGCTGCTCGGCGAGGCGCCGGGCCTGCTCGAGGGCGAGGAACGTCTTGCCTGTGCCGGCGCCGCCGCGCACCTCGACCCGGGTCAGCAGGCGGGTCGCGTCGAGGATGACGGCCTGCTGCTCGGTGAGCCGGTCCGCGGCGTCCTCGTTGGCGACGGCACGCGAAACCACGTCGCGCTGCGGCAGGCCACGGCCCGCGAGCACCTCGGCGAACTGGTCGACGCCGTCGGCGACGAGGGCCGGCCGGTCGAGTTCCTGCTTGTCGAGCACCGCGCGCAGCCGTTCGGCGATGCTGCCGAGGTCGTTGCGGTCGATCACCTTCCAGCGGGGGCACTCGGGCAGGGCGAAGTCGGCGCGGACCTCGGTGTTGGGCAGGACGACGAAGTGGTCCCAGCGCAGCCGGCCCTGCGTCCAGCGGGGGTCGGCCTCGACGTAGCGGCGCAGCGCGTAACAGGACTGCATCACCTGCCGGACCGGATCGATCGACCGGTCCTTGCCCTGCCGGGCCTGCACCCACTGGAAGCCGTCGTGCCACACCTGGCCGCCCTTGACCTCGAGGCACGCGATGCCGTGGCCCTCGAGGGCTAGGACGAAGTCGATCTCGTGGTCCTTGAGATGGTCGGTGACGCGCAGGCCCGCGGCGACGAGATCACCGTCGCCGAGCTGCCGGACGAGCGCGTCCCAGACGACGCGTTCGGCGTCGTTCGCCAACAGCGGATGCTCGGGTCTGCGGATCGGCATGCGCTCAGCTTGGCACGCGCACCCATGCCTGCTCGAGCAATGCGGTCACCTCGGCCTCGTGCCGGGCCCGGTAGGCGCTGAGCACCCGGCGCGGCCGGGTCTCGTCGCCCAGGCCGACGGCGGCGGCGAAGGCCGGCGCGACGCCCTCGTCCGGCACGATCTCCGGGGCCGAGTGGCCGATGAGGGCGAGCGCCTTGCGCAGCGGTTCGGCGTTGTCGGCGACGGTGCGCAGCGGCAGCACGTCGAACCGGCCGCCGGGGTGGAACTCGAGGAACATCTCGTTGCCCTCGTCCACCCCGAGGTCCTCGAGAAACCGTCGCACGCTGCCGAGATGGGGGGACGCGCCGGTCCAGCGCACGACCTGGGTGCCCAGCCGGGACGACAGGGAGACCTCGCGGCCCGGCGCGCAGCCGATGACCCCCGCGACCGCGGACGGCACCGGGAAGTCGGCACCGCGCAGGTGGTCACGCGTGGCGGTGACCCGCAGCCGCCACACGTCGCCGAGGCGGTAGAGGCGGCGGGTGCGGTGCGGCGGCTTGATGCTCACGTGGGTGCGGCGGCGCCGGCGCACCCGGCCGTCGACGATCTCGAAGTCACCGCTGCCGGCGAAGATGCGGGCGCTGGTCGGCGACACCCCGAAACGCTCGACCAGACGGTCGACGACGCGGTCCAGGTCGGCGGATCCGCCGTCGGCGTCGACGATCCGGGCGATGCGGCCGCGCACCGCGCCCGCCTCGTCGGTCTCCCATTCGCTGAGTGACCACCTGCCGTCCTCGGAGAGCGTGAACCGTTCGTCTGCGCCGATCGCGTCGATCACGGCGGCGGGACCCGCGGGGGTGCCCATGCGGTCGACGAGCTCCGCGGCCGGCAGCGGATCCCCGATCACCTCGAGAACCGCCGCGGCATGATCGGCGAACGCGGACCGCCGGGTCAGAGCGCGGCCCTCGAACATCGGTACACCGCACCGGCGCAGCCACGCGGCGAACTCCGCGGCGGGCAGGTCCCACACGACAGCGACGGCCGCGGGTTCGACGACCCCGTTCGGGGATTCGAACTCGGCGAGCAGCGCGTGGGTGCGGCGCTCGGCCTCGGCCAGGCCGGGCACGGCGACCCACCCGTCGACCACCTCGAAGCGGTCGTCGAGGCGGGCGAGAGCCCGCCACAGCGGCACGTCGAGCCCCGGGACGGGCTGGGCCAGCTCCGGCCGCAACCCCAGCATCCGGTCGAGGGCGGCGACGGGGCGCACGTCCACGCGCAGCGCCGCGAGCAGGTCGCCGACGGCGGTACCGAACGCGAAGGTCGACGGGGCGTCCGGGTCGGGCGGCTCGTCGCCGAGGACGCGGCGGCGGATCGCGTCGCGCTCGGGCGCGGACAGCCCGGCGACGTACGCGGCGAGTTCGTCGAGCGCGCGGTGGGGCGCCGGCACGGGCAGGTCACGCGCGGTCAGGGCGGCGATGCGCGCGGCGACCTGCTGGATCTCCTCGGGGGTGCCGTCCTCGAGCTCGACCCGCACCAACGGCCGGTCGGGGTCGGCGCGCAGCCCGCGCCACCGCGCGAGCGCGACGAGGTCGTCGATCAGCAGCGACAGCGCCGGCGGGAGCGTGGGGGCGTCGGTCGCCACCCGCAGCGACGCCGGGTCCCGCAGGATCGCGAGGACGAGGACGGCCTGCACGATCTGGTGCACGGTCTCCGGGCCCGCACCGCGCACGGAGAACAGGGCGGCGGGCGTGTAGCCGAGCAGGCCGGCGGTGGTCGCCGCGCGGGGCAGCCGCGCGACGGTGGCGGCGGCGCGGGTGCCGAGCCCGAGCGCCGCGACGGGGACGTCGACGGTGTCGGCGATTCCCGTGGAGAACGCGAGATCGGGGTGCTCGGTGACGTAGATGCGGGCCAGTTCCCCACAGATCGCCACGACGTCGGCGGAGGCGGCGGTCTCCGCCGGGGACCGGCGTTCCCACCAGCGTTCGTCGGGGACGAGGGCGGCCAGTTGCGCGTTGCGGGCCGAGCCGTACCGGTCGAGCCACGGCATCAGGTCGAGCCAGACGTACTCGCTGAGCATCCCGGGGGACAGTGCAGTCGACCACAGCGACACGACCCGGTGCTCCTCTTCGATGCGCGACAGGCGACCGCGGTCTCGTGCGGAACGCCCGTCGGGGACTCTACCGGCCGGCGGTCCGGCCGTCGTACGACGACCGGATCAGCCGAGTTCGTCGGCGCGCCGGACCAGCATGTCCCGCAGGCGGGCCGTGTCCCGGTCGTCGAACCCGATCTCGGCGACGCGGTCGAGGCCGCCGGCGATCCCGCGCCGGATCCCGTCGAGCATCCGGACGACGGCGCGTTCGGGCACGCCGAGCCGGCCACCGGACTCGACGAAGTGGCGGCGGGTGAGCTTGTTGGCCTTGCCGTACAGGTCGAGGGCCATCGGGTCGCGCCAACCGAGGTAGGGCTGGGTGCACAGGAGGTCGTACGCCGGGGTGACGGCCCACAGCCCGGCCTCGGTCAGGTGGATGGAGAAGTTCTTCCCGTGCAGGTCGCCGTTGCCGACGGCGTACGAGTAGGCCACGAGCCGCAGCAGTTCGAGGGTGGCGACGCGGGCCGATCCGCCGCCGCGCTCGCACGCGGCGGCCAGCGCCTCGACGACGCGTTCGGTCTTCAGCCGGTACTTGGCCGCCGGGTAGACACCGAGGACCTGGCAGGCGTCCTCCTGCGCGGCGCGGTGGACGGTGTGGCCGGGACCGATCCATCGGTCGAAGCGGGCGACGAGCAGTCCCGCGTTGCCCCTGCGGTCGTAGACGAGCTGATGCCCGGCGACGGCGAGGCCGCAGGCGGTCGCGAGACCCATGAAGAAGTGCTCGTTCTCGACCAGGCGGGGGTAGCCGCGGGGCGGTGCGAGTTTGAGGATGGCGGGGCCCTGCACCGTCGCGACGGGGGCGGAGTACATCTGGGCCGACACCTTCGCCTGCACTCCCGGCAGGGAGGTCGGGTCGAGGACGACGGACTCGTGGCCGGAGATCCGGTCGAACAGCTCGTGCAGGTCCTCGCGCCGGACGGCATCCGGGTCGAGCAGGAGCGTCGACGTCGGGGGCCGAGCGCCGGCGGGGAGCACCCGCACATCGCCGATGGTGTCCGCGCCGACCGCCATGAGGATGGTGAGATGGTCGTCTTCGGAGGTCTTGGTGGCGGCGACGGCGCCGCGGAGCCGGATGCCCTCCGGCAGCAGGCCGGCGAAGAACGGGGGCACGCTGCCGCCGCCGGCGCGGACCTCCTCCCCGGTCTTCGGCACCGTCCACGCGAGGGCGGGAGCGGCCGGATCGTCGAGGTAGTCCTGCGCGTACCGGAACACGACATCGTGGCCGTCCCGGGTGAGGTGCCCGGCCAAGCGGTCGCCCTTGTACACGTCGGCGCTGTCGACGGCGACCAGGCGTTCGACCACCGCGCTCACCCGGCCCGGTCGCCGCGCGTGGTGAGGGTCAGGTCGCAGCCCAGCGCGTCGGCGATCGCCACGACGAGGTCGAGTTGCACGGTGGCGCGGCCGGACTCGAGCGACTGGACGCTCGAGCGCGACACCCCGGCGAGGTCGGCCAGCTCGGACTGGGTGAGGCCGAGCCGGTGCCGCCGGTCGACGAAGTGGTCACCGAGACCGCCGCGTCCCGTGCGGGCGCGACGGCGGGGCGTGGCCACGGCGCCTCCTCCCTGTGCTTGCGACGGCATGCTTTGCGTCGAGTGTGCCGTCGCTACGCGCAGTTGTCCAGGGCTATGCCTGCAATGGCAAGCTCAAGAGTCGCAAAGCTGGCCCGTCCACGGGAGTTCGTGGCTTCGGCCTGGCCTCGCAAGCCCAGGGGTGCGGCCGGTCAGGGCGTGACGCGATCCGGCTCGACCTCGAGCTGGGCCGCGGGCCGAAGCCGCAGCAGCACCAGGCCCGCGACCGACGCCACGATCAGTGAGCCGACGGCACCGTGCACGTGCAGCGCGTTGACGGCGATCCCGGCGCCGACCAGACCCGCCAGCAGCGCACACCACAGAACGACTTTCGCGACCACCATGACCCAAGCACCTTCCCGAGGCCCCCCGCCCGACTACGAAGAATAGTGCGCTGGGTCACACGATCGCGGGAGGGGCGCGGCGTGTCCGCTCGCCGGAGGTGCGGGGCACACGCCGCGCAGCGGCACAGGGCAC
>NZ_PCZU01000248.1:0-2405 GCF_002887785.1 Rhodococcus sp. ENV425 | reverse complement strand
CATACGCCGTGTTCGACGCCCGCAACGGCGACCGCCGCTCCGCATCGCCGACCGGGCCGTCCGCGAACACCGACAGATCCGCCGCATCGAGTTCCAGAGTGCGGACAGACCTCTCCCCCGGCACCTCGAACGCGTCCCGCCCGGTGGTCAGCACCACCACCGGAGCCGCGACCTCGAGAATGTACCCGGTCCGCTCCGCCGGCTGATCCGGATCCACCGGCACATACGCACCACCGGCCTTGGCCACCGCATACATGCCCACCAGCAACTCGACCGACCGGCGCATCGCCAGCGCCACCGTCGACTCCGGCCCCACACCCAGCGCAACAAGCTGCCGCGCAAGACGATTGACCCGGGCATCGAACTCGCCGTAGGTGAGCGTCACACCCTCGAACACCAACGCCGGCGCGTCGGGAGCGCGCCGCACCTGCTCGTCGAACAGATCCACCAGCGTCGCCGGCCCCCCGACCGCACGAGCGGTCTCGTTCCACGCCTCGAGCACCCGCACCCGCTCGGCCGCCTCGAGAATCTCGATATCCCCCAGCGCCACCGACGGATCGGCCACAATCGCCTCGAGCACCCGCACGAACCGCTCCGCGAAACCGGCCACGGTGCCCTTGTCGAACAGGTCCGTCGCACATGTGAACGTCGCGTCGATGCGGGCGGGCGTCCCGTCCTCGTCGTAGCGGTCGAAGACCGTCAGCTGCAGGTCGGTCTTGGCGAGCTCGAGTTCGAAGTTCGTCGGCGAGACGGTCAGCCCCGGCAGCTCCAGCTTCGTCTGCGCGAGGTTCTGGAAAGACAGGCCCACCTGGAACAGCGGGTTGCGGGCCGTCGAGCGCACGGGGTTGAGCACCTCGACCAGGCGCTCGAACGGCACGTCGGCGTTCGCGAACGCCCCCAGGTCCGTCTCGCGCACCTGGGCCAGGAACTCGTCGAACGCGACGTCGGACTGCACTCGGGTGCGGAAGACCAGCGTGTTGACGAACATGCCGATCAGATCGTCGAGCACCCGCTCGCCCCGGCCCGCGATCGGCGTGCCGATCGCGACGTCGTCGGTGCCCGACAGCCGGCCAATCAGGGTCGCCAGGGCGGCGTGGATCACCATGAACAGCGTGGCGTTGTGCCGGCGCGCCAGCTCCTGCAGGCCCCGGTGGACGTCGGCGTCGACGGTGAAGTGCAGCGATTCGCCGCGGAAGCTCTGGCGAGGGGGCCGCGGCCGGTCGGCCGGGAGATCGATCTGGTCGGGCAGACCGGCCAGGGTCCGCTTCCAGTACTCGACCTGCCCGGCGGCGACGGAGTCGGGGTCGTCCTCCGAACCGATGACGTCACGCTGCCACAACGCGTAGTCCGCGTACTGCACGGGCAGCGGCTCCCAGCCGGGCGCCTCGCCGCGGGAACGTGCCTCGTAGGCGATCGTGACGTCGCGCGCGAGGGGCGCCATGGAGGCGCCGTCGGCGGAGACGTGGTGCACGACGAACGCCAGGACGTAGTCGGAGTCGGTGATCCGGAAGATCCGCGACGCCACCGGCACCTGCCGTGTCACGTCGAAGGTCGTGGACACGAATGCGACGATCTCGCCGGTGAGGTCGTCCTCGGTGACGTCGTACGGCGTCAGGTCGGGCAGCGCGTCGTCCACGGGGAGCACGATCTGGTGCGGCTCGCCGTCCGGGTCCGGGTAGTAGGTGCGCAGCATCTCGTGCCGGCCGATCACGTCGCGGACCGCCGCCTGCATCGCGGCCAGGTCGAGCTCACCCTGGAGCCGCACCGCGAAGGGGATGTTGTCCACCGCGGAGGAGGTGTCGAACTGGTTGAGGAACCAGTAACGCTGCTGGGCCAGCGACAGCGGCAGCCGCTCGGGACGCGGTGCCGCCTCGAGCGGGCGCCGGGCGCCGGTACCGATCTGGCGGCCGACCTCCGCGGCGAACGCTTCGACGGTGGAGGTTTCGAACAGCAGCCGCAGCGGCACCGACGCATCGAGCGCCGCACCGATCCGCGAGACGACCTGCGTGGCGATCAGCGAGTTGCCGCCGAGGGCGAAGAAGTCGTCGTCGAGGCCCACCCGGTCGAGACCGAGCACCTCGGCGAACACACCCGCCACGATCTCCTCCACCGGAGTCGTCGCGGCCCGGAACACCTTGACCTCGAACACCGGCTCCGGCAACTCCTTACGGTCCAGCTTGCCCGACGCGTTCAGCGGCAGCGCGTCCAGTTCCACGAACGCCGACGGCACCATGTACGACGGCAGGTGCGCCTCGAGGGCACGGCGGGCGAGGGTGTGGTCGAACGTCCCGGCCGCGGGGACGACGTACGCCACCAGCTGCTCGTTGCGGACCATCGCGACCGCCTGGGCCGCCTCGGTGTGTTCGACGAGCGCGGCCTCGATCTCGCCCAGCTCGATGCGCAGG
>NZ_PCZU01000247.1:33377-33689 GCF_002887785.1 Rhodococcus sp. ENV425 | reverse complement strand
GGCCGGCGGTGCAGGTTGTCGCGGACGAGCGCACGCACGGAAGGTGGCGGAACCGGGGTGGGCACGGGACCGGGGTCCTCGTCGGGCGTGGTCGCGGCAGTGTCGAGCAGGGCGCCGAACAGTTCGAGGGCGGCGATGCCGTCGGCGACCACGTGGTGGAGCCGCAGCAGCAGCGCGATCGTCCCGTCGTCCCGGTCCGTGAGCAGCCACATCTCCCACAGCGGCCGGGACCGGTCGAGGCGTGGTTCGTCGAGTTCCGCGCAGGTGCGCAACAGGGTGGCCTCGTCGCCGGGAGCGGGCAGGGCGCGGGTC
>NZ_PCZU01000247.1:25132-33286 GCF_002887785.1 Rhodococcus sp. ENV425 | reverse complement strand
GCGCCGCGCGACGTGCTCGCGGATCGCCGCCAGCCGGAGGCGTCCGGCCGCATCGCGCAGCGGCGCTCCGTCCAGGACGGCGAGCGCGGCCACGTGCATGGGCACCCCGCGGTCCTCGACGCGCAGGTTCCCTACGTCGAGCGGGCTCAGCCGCTCGAATCGGGGCCGGTCGTCCGTCATGGTGCCCGTCCTGCCGTCGGCAACGCCCGGGCGGGGCGGCGACGGAACGTTCAGCGCCCGCCGGGGCGTCTCGGCGGCACCTTCGTCGCCAGTACCGCGGCCTGGGTGCGGCGTTCGACCCCGAGCTTGGCCAGGAGCCGCGACACGTAATTCTTCACCGTTTTCTCGGCCAGGAACATCCGTTCGGCGATCTGACGGTTGGTCAGCCCCTCCCCGAGCAGCGCGAGCAGGGTCCGTTCCTGATCGGTCAGGTTCGCATACGGTCCGCCGTCGTTACTGGTGTCGGCGCGCAGCTTCGCCATCAGCGTGGTCGCGGCGCGGCTGTCGAGCAGGGACCTGCCTGCCCCGACGTCCCGCACGGCCTGGATCAGCTCGGTGCCGCGGATGTCCTTGAGCGCGTAGCCGCTCGCGCCGGCGAGTATCGCGTCGAGCATCGCCTGCTCGTCGGTGAACGAGGTCAGCATCAGGCAGCGCAGTCGCGGCATCTGCGAGAGCAGTTCCCGGCACAGCTCGATGCCGTTGCCGTCGGGGAGCCGGACGTCGAGCACGGCGACGTCGGGTTCTACGGCAGGTACCCGCACGAGAGCCTCGCCGTACGACGACGCCTCCCCCGCGATCGTCAGTTCGGGATCCGTGGTGAGCAGGTCCGCGATGCCACGGCGGACGACCTCGTGGTCGTCGACGAGAAAGACCTTGACCATGCGGCAGCCTCCAATCCCCGGTCAGCACGGTACCGCACGGTGTGCCGGCTCACGGTCGGCTCGGGGACTGGATGGTCAACCGCGCTCGCCGGGCCACCACGGCAGCGTGGCACGACGCCCACTGATGTGCTCGACGTCGATGACGAGGAGGGGATCCTCCGTGCCGATGCCCCACGGCAGGCCGCCGGCGCCGTCGAATCCGCGGAGACCGTCCGTGCCGCGCGCGAGCCGGGCGCGGCCGATCGCGACCACGCTCCACCCCGACCGAGTCGGCGCCTCGAGTTGTTCGGCATGGAAGGCGAGCAGCCTGCCGTCGAAACGCTCGAACCACCCGTCATCGCCGGTGGGAACGACGATCTCGCCGTTCGGCGCCGCGAAGGTCACCGGGTGCACCGCGGGCAACGCCCCGTCGGTGTAGACCAGACGGCCGGTCGGCACCGACCGCAGCAACGCCATGCATCGACCCGGCGCCAGCGGAGCTTCCGGACCCGTCGTCATCCTGGGCTTTCCCTCCTGCAAAGACATCTCCGCACTCCACCCTCGCCCGTCGAGGCGGCCCGCGGCAGGGTCCAAAGTCGTCACCACCGGGGCGCAAGTCACCGCGCCGGGGGTGACCCACGGATTACCCTCGGCACAATGGGAAAAACCGGGCCTTTCGAAGCGGCCCGGCACGCGGCGCACGGGACGTAATCCACCGAAGGGGTGAACGATGGCCGCCGACGAGGAAACGTTGCTCGCGGGGACGCTCTCGCAGCTGCGACTGAGGGAACTGCTCGCGGAGGTCCAGGACCGCATCGACCAGGTGATCGTCGCACGCGATCAGATCGACGGTCTGCTCGAGGCCGTGCTCACGGTCGCGTCCGGGCTCGAGCTCGAGGCGACCCTCGAGCGCATCGTGCACGCCGCGATCGAGCTCGTGGACTGCCGCTACGGCGCCCTGGGCGTCCTCAACCGCCGCGGGGACGGATTGCAGAACTTCGTGTACGAGGGCATAGACGCAGACACCCGCGCGCTGATCGGCGACCTCCCCACCGGCCACGGACTGCTCGGACTGCTGATCGAACAGCCGAAACCGATCCGCCTCGACAATCTGGCCCAGCACGTGGCCTCGTCCGGCTTCCCGGCCCACCACCCGCCCATGCGGACCTTCCTGGGTGTCCCGGTCCGGGTGCACGGTGAGGCGTTCGGCAACCTCTACCTCACCGAGAAGGCCAACGGTCAGTCGTTCACCGAGGACGACGAGGTGATCGTGCAGGCCCTCGCGGCCGCGGCGGGCATCGCGGTGGACAATGCGCGCCTGTTCGAGGAGGCCCGGCTGCGGCAGCGCTGGCAGGAGGCCACGAGCGAGATCCGCGCCGAGCTGCTCGCCGACACCGACCCGGAGGAGGTGCTCGGCCTGATCGCCCGACGCGCGCTGGCCCTGTCGGAGGCGGACCACGTGCAGATCGCCCAACCCGAGGATCCCGACGTGCCGCCGGAGGAGGTCGCGGCCCTGATCGTCACCGCATACGCCGGTTCGGACCCGTCCGGGTTCGGGGGCAAGCGGATCCGGGTCGAAGGGACCGCGACCGGAACCGTGTACCGGTGCGGCGAGCCTCTGCAGGTCACGGAGTTCGACGGTGACGGCGACCGGCACGGGCCGGCGCTGCTGCTGCCGCTGCGCGCGTCGACCGACACCATTTCGGGGGTGCTGTCGGTCATTCGCGATCCGGGGCGGGAGCCGTTCGACGACCGTCAGCTCTTCCTCGCCACCTCCTTCACCGATCAGGCGGCGCTCGCGCTGAAGCTGGCCGACGACCAGCGACGGCTCAACTCTCTGACCGTGCTCGCCGACCGGGACCGCATCGCGCGGGACCTGCACGATCACGTCATTCAGCGGCTGTTCGCCCACGGCCTGAACCTGCAGAGCACCCACGCCCGCACCCGGGCGCCGGAGATCCGCGGGCGCCTGGCGGACATGATCGACGACGTGCAGAGCATCATCACCGACGTGCGCACCGCGATCTTCGACCTGCACGGCGGGATGGAGGGCACCCGGCAACTGCGGCAGGCCCTGCACGACATCGTCGCCGAACACACCGCCGACGTCGGCTTGCGGACCGTCGTGCGCATGTCCGGGCCGCTCAACGTGGTCACCGGGCCCCTCGCCGATCACGCCGAGGCGGTGCTGCGGGAGGCGATGAGCAACGTGGTGCACCACTCCGGCGCGAACAACGTCACCGTCACCGTGTCGGTCGACGACTACCTCACCATCGACGTCACCGACAACGGCGTCGGCATTCCCGCCACCGTCGCGCGCAGCGGACTGCACAACCTCGCCTCCCGCGCCGAGGAGGTCGCGGGCACCTTCACCGCTACCGCGGTCGACACCGGCGGCACCCGCCTGCTCTGGTCGGCGCCGCTGCCCGAGGACTGAGCTCGCACCGCCCGCGGCGGACGGCTCCCGGCCCCGGCATCTCGCCGCGGGCGCGGCAGCGGGTCGCACCGACGCGGTGACCGGCCCGGTGTGGGAGGCGGCAACAATTGCTGCGGCGCTCCTCGTCGCCGTTTCCCTTCGCGGCCGTGCCGATCCGAATTCCGAAACGTCGTTTCTGTCCTTTCTCGGCCGGAAGTCGAGATTCTCCGGTATGCGCCGGATCGCCCGGCGCGGGGGCTATCATCGAATTCGGCAGAGGGAACCCGATGAACACGAACACGAGCGCACTGAGCGACCAGATTCGGGCCGTACACCAATTGGTGCGGACGCAACTGCAGATACTCGAAATTCGCCACGAGCGCAGCTCGCATCCGATGGCGAAGCAGCAAATTGCGGCGGACATTCGCTATTTGTCGGAACGATGCGACACCCTCGAACGAATTCTGCATTCGCACACGACATCCGCGAAGTCGTCGTCTCGGGCGGCGCGGCTGAGCGACTGCATCGCCACCATCGCCGGCTCGGCGGACAGGCGCAGCGTCGCCGCCCTCGAACACGTCCTCGCGGACCAGCTGGCCGACCGCGTCCGCACCCTCGAATCCCTCGCGATCGCACTCGGAGACCGGCCGCTGCAGCAGTGGGCACGCGGTATCCACGCCGTCGGCGCCGCCTGATTTCCCTCCCGTTCTCTTCCCACCTGCCCGGGACGCGTGCCAGGCTGGAGCCACGGTCCTGCCGAGCTGTTTCGGCCGTTCCGGTTGGAGGAGACGATGACGTCCACGCTGCCGCGCCGTGCCGGATCCGACCGTGGCGATGTCCCGGGCCGGCTGCTGACCATGGGCGTCGAGGAGGAGTTGCTGCTCGTCGACGCCGACTCCGGCCGGCCCCGGCTGAGCAACGCCGCCGTCGTGGCCGATGCCCGCGAGTCCGGGCTCGACCTCCAGCTCGAGCTGTCGCGCTGCCAGGTCGAGACCGCCACACCGGTCTGCACCCGGATCGACGACCTGCGGCAGGAACTGCGCGTCTCGCGCACGGTGGCGGCGGCGGCGGCCGCACGCGCCGGGTCCCGCCTGCTCGCGGCGGCAGTGCCCCCGTTCGACACCACCCCGCCCGGGGCGCTCACGGACGCCGCCCGGTATCGGCGGATGGCCGAGCACTTCGGGGTGGTGACCGATCAGGTGATCTGCGGCTGTCACGTCCACGTCGGGGTGCCCGATCGCGACGTCGCGGTGCAGGTCTGCAATCACCTGCGGCCCTGGTTGCCCGCCCTGCTCGCGCTCACGGCGAACTCGTCCGTCACCGCCGGCGCCGACACCGGTTACGCCAGCTGGCGTCACATCCAGTGGGGGCGCTGGGGCAGCGGGGGGCCGCCGCCCTTCTTCCGGTCCGCCCGGCACTACGACGACGTCGTCGCCATGATGCTCGACGCCGGCACCGTCCTCGACCCCGCGATGGTCTACTGGGACATCCGGCTCTCGCCGCACCTGCCCACCCTCAAGATCCGGGTCTGCGACGTGCCCGCCACGATCGAGGAGACCGTCACCGCCGCCACCCTCGTCCGCGGACTCGTGTCCACCGCGCTCACCGCCGTCCACCGCGGTGACCCGGCGCCCCGGCTCGAGGCCGACCGGCTGAAGGCCGCGTGCTGGCGCGCCGCGCGGGAGGGCATCGACGGCTACGGGATGGACCCGCTGACGCAACGGCCCGTCCCCGCCGCCCGGCTGCTGGGCTCGCTGCTCGAGCACGTGCGGCCCGGCCTCGAGGAGGCCGGCGACTTCCCGTCCGCGCGCGCGTCGGTGCGGCGGATCCTGCGCCGGGGCAACGGCGCGCGCCGTCAGCGGCGAGCGCTCGCGGCGTCCCGGAGCACGGCGGACTTCGTCGCGGAACTGGCCCGCATCACCGTCGAGGGGTGCGAACCGGCCGCTCCCCCACCGACGGCCCGGTGATCGCTCCTACTCGGTGATCGCCCCTACTCGGGGGGTGTGACGCCGATGTCCTCGTGCCACAGGTCCGGGTGCTCGGCGACGAACGTCGCCATCATGTCGATGCAGCGTCGATCGTTCAGCACCGTCACCTCGACCCCGTGCTCCGCGAGCCAGTCGTGGCCGCCGGTGAACGTGACGCTCTCCCCGATCACCACCGCGCCGATGCCGAACTGCCGGATCAGGCCGCTGCAGTACCAGCACGGCGACAACGTCGTCACCATGATCGTCGAGCGGTAGTCGCGCCGGCGGCCCGCGGCCCGGAAGGCGGCGGTCTCGGCGTGCAGCGACGGGTCCCCCTCCTGCACCCGCCGGTTGTGGCCGCGGCCGAGCAGCGTCCCGTCGGCGGCGAACAGGGCCGCGCCGATCGGGATGCCGCCCTCGGCGAGGCCGAGCCGGGCCTCCGCGAGCGCGACCTCGAGCATCGCGTCCGGGGACGGACTCCCGGCCGGTCCGCGTGCATTCGTCACGGCACCACCCCGAATCGCGGTCAGCTGAACGACTTGTGGATCTGCGCGCCGTAGCGGCGGACGATCTTCTGCTTGGCGGCGGTATAGGCGTGGACGTCGTCCTGCAAGCCCCTGTTCTCGAGCGATCGGCGCGCCAACTCGCCGGCGATCACGTCGAGGAACAACTCGGCCAGCAGCAGTCGTGCCGCGTCCCGGAACCGGCCCCGGCCGTCGAGATACAGCTGCACGGTGGGGTCGCCGGTGTTGATGAGGATCGTTCGCTGCTCGGGGTCGTACACGGCACGTCCACCGTCGTCCCCGAGATAGCGCAGGTCGTAGCCGACGAACATGTCCTCGCCGTGGTCGCGTGGCGGCCGTCGATGTTCCTCCGGATGGGGCGGGGTGTGCGGGCGCGGCACATGGTGCGGCGACGGCGCGTTCTCGGCGATGACGATCTCGCACCACGCCCAGAACGCCCCGGACCGCACCATGATCTCGCCGCGCTCCCCGGCCGCCTCGCCGACGACCGTCCATTCCAGCCGCTGCACACCGGCCTTCTGCTCCACGGCAATCTCGGCGGGCCGGGGGTCGATCCGCATCGAGTCGGGCAGCGTGTACGTGATCGTCAGCCTGTCGTCGCCGGGCAGGCGCTCGGTGTCGACTTCCAGAGTGACGTGGAACCGATGGCCGGGCCTGCGGTAGTAGAAGGGCGTCGTGAATTGAAGGACGACCGACTTCCCCGTGCCGGTCGCGGTCGTCAGCGGTGCCGATGCCGGCGCCGGCCCGATCCCGAGATCCCGGATCGCCGACTCGCTCATCCGGTGCAGCAGCCGGTCGATCATGTGCGCGGTGTGCTCGGAGGTTATCGCGTGCTCGAGGTGTCTGAGCTGATCGCGTTCGGCCAGCACATATTCGGCGAGCCGAACGCTGACCGCATGCGAGAATGCGGCGACGAACCGGTCCTTGTGGTTCAGACCCTCACGCTCGTCGCTGATGATCGGCTCACCCTGCCCGAGCCGCTCGATCAGGGCCGCGCAGTGCACGGTGCCGAACAGGTACTCGGCGCCCACCTGGTTCTCGTACTCGAACATCTGACAGTCGAGCACGGCGAGGCCCGAGACGACGACGAGACCGTTCGTGCGCTCGTCCCCCGACATGGTCAGCTCGGCACCTTCGGCCCGCTTCAGGGTGAGGGTGAAGGTGTACTCGTCGCCGTCGAAGTCGAAGCTGCCGGGCGCGTCCGGACCGATCAGCACGAGCGCCGGGGGTTCGTCGAAGAGCACCCGGCCGCTGCGCTGGATCTCGTGCCGACCGGCGACGTGCACCACCTCCACGCTCCGCCGCGACAGCACCTCACGCAGGTAGACGTTGTCGGACAGCGCCTGAACCACGGTCTGGTACCGGGAGATGACCACGTGCGGGTTCTCCACGACCAACGTCACCCGGGTACCGTTCCCGGGGATGCCGAGGCGTTCGCGGTCGTCGTCGGAGACAGGCAGGTCGCCGCCGTGGTCGTCGTAGAGGTAGCCGCCGTTCTCGCCGCGGAAGAGGTCGATGCGGGTGAGCCGGCCGTCCTTGACGGTCTCGACCGTTCCGGCGCCGACACCGAACACGGCCTGCTTGAGGCCGCGCCCGAAGTAGCCCCGCCCATGGCCCTCGCCCCGCGACAGCGGGCTGTGGGCTGCCCCGTACGCCAGGATGCGGGCGGCCTGATCGAACGGCATCCCTTCGGCATGGTCGGTGACCTGCAGGACCGCACCCGACTGGTGGCGCTCGTAGGTGATGTCGATGCGGCCGTTCGCCTGCGCGCGGCCGTTGTCCAGCCGGGAGTAGCTGTCGTCACTGTTGGTGATCAGTTCGACGAGCGCCTTCTCGATCGAGGCGAAGCGCCGCGAATCGATCCCGATCACACGCTGGTCCACCGGAATGGGGGCGACTGCCATCGTTTCTGCCTTGTCTGTTCCGTCGGGCAGTCCTGAGGGTGGCTTCCCGACCTTGCCGCGATCGTACCGACGTTCGCGTCGATGCCGCGGCAATCGAAGTGCCCGGCGATGTCACCGCATTTCGTCGCAGCCCGTCGACTCCAGGTACTCGTCCGGCAGTCGCCCGTCGGTGACGACCCCGCCGTCGGACCACGTGAACGTCAGCTCCGCGAAACCGGTGGCGGCCGCGTTCGGCTCGCCCTCGCGCGGGTAGTTGTATTCGACGTCGATGGAGTCGAACGCCGTTGCGACCACCGCCGGGTTCAGCGCGCACGGCGTGGCGGTGCCGACATACTCGCCGCGGTGGAACAACAGCAGGTGGGTCGGCGACGATCCCGTCGCCCCCACGATCCCGACCTGCGCGTAGCTCAGGTCGCTGCAGCGGTTGTAGTTGCCGTTGTACGCCTGCAGCCACGTGGCATCGGGGATCTGCTGCGGCGGGGG
>NZ_PCZU01000247.1:15433-25122 GCF_002887785.1 Rhodococcus sp. ENV425 | reverse complement strand
CGCGAACACCTCGGGTGCGTCGAGGGCGACGTCCGGGTCGCACGGCTGTTCGCCCACCGTCGTGGACACGGCGGCCCCGCCGGTGGGTGCCTGACGGGAGGACGTCTCGGTGGACGGTTCGGCCACCGGCTGCCCGTCCTGCACCTGGGCGCAGCTGGCCAGGATCGCCATCGCAAGGGCCGACACAAGGGTGACACCGGCTGTGCGACTCGGCATGGGCTCCTCGGACTCTCGGGTGCGACGGCGGTCGCCGCGACGGGTACGAATGGTGTCAGTTCGGATCATCCCAGTCGAGGCCCGTGGCAAGGTCGCGGAATGGTCAGCTCGGTCGAGCCGAGCAAACTCCGGCTACCTCGTCAGAAGCCGGTAGAACTCCGCATCGTGTCCGTGTGCCGGCAGAGGACCGACATCACTGCGTGTGACTGTGGCCCGGCGGAGAGGGGTCCGGTTCGGGTGGCCGCAAGAGTTCGGCGCGGGTGCCGGGCATGCCGCTGTGACCCCGTTCGGTGCATTTGACCGCCAGGACCTGATTGATCCCGAGCCGGTTCGCCGCAAATGCCAACGCCGAGCCGGCCATGTACAGCCGCCATACTCGTGCCCGCCCGGCGCTGCTGTGGGCCACCGCCTCGTCCCAGTTCGACTCCAGGTTCGCCACCCAGGCCCGCAGGGTCGTCGCGTAGTGCTCGCGCAGCGACTCGACATCGCGCACCTCGAAACCGGCCCCTTCGAGCGCCTCGATCATCGTCGCGAGCGGCAAGATCTCGCCATCGGGGAACACATAGCGATCGATGAACGACGTTTTCGAGAACTCGGCGAGGGATTTGCCCGGTCGCCGCGAGATCGCGTGGTTGAGCAATCGCCCCTGCGGGCGTAGCAGCGCGAACAGGTCCGCGGCATAGGTCGCCAGCATCGCAGCGCCGACGTGCTCGGCCATGCCGATGCTCGAGATCGCGTCGTAGGGGCCGTCGGTGACGTCGCGGTAGTCCTGGACCCGGATCTGCACCAACTCGCCCACGCCCGCGTCGACCATCCGCTTGCCGGCGTAGTCCGCCTGTTCGTGGGACAGGGTGACACCGACGACGTGCGCGCCGTAGTGACGTGCCGCGTGCAGCGCGAAGGTCCCCCACCCGCAGCCGACGTCGAGCACCCGCATCCCCGCGGTCAGGCCGAGCTTGCGGGCCACCAGATCGCATTTGGCGTACTGGGCGGCGTCCAGATCCTCGCTCTGCGCCGCCCAGTATGCGCACGAGTAGGTCATCGACTCTCCGAGCACGAGTCGATAGAAGTCGTTGCCGACGTCGTAGTGGTGGCTGATCGCGGCGGCGTCACGCCCCTTGTCGTGCCGGCGCCCGCGCACCGGTTTCATCTCCTCCACCGGCGGCCGCGGGGGCGGGCCGAGGATCCCCAGGCGCAGCGCCGCTTTCACCACCGCCTTCTTCGTGTGCCCGTCGATCCGGACACCCGGGCCGCGGCTCGGGTCCGACACCTGCTCCAACACGTCCAGACCGGGGAGCAGGTCTCCCTCGATGTCGATGTCGCCGGAGACGTAGGCCCGAGCGAAACCGAGATCGTTGGGCGACCACAGCAATCGCCGTAGACCACGCCTATTGACCAGGTGCACCCGCCAGGGCGCGTCCGCAGGCCCACTCCGACTGCCGTCCCAACACCTGATCCCGACCGGAGCCTCCTCGCCCAGCACCGCACGAACCAGCGGCGCCACCGTGTCAGCGACCGTCATACGCACCTCCGTCACAGTTCGGGCCCGACCACCATCGCGACTGCGCGGTTCCCGCTGCTCGCCGTGACGCTCAGGGCCTGTCAACCCGCACCCGCGTCCCGCAACGCCACCTCGTCGACAGTATCGATGGACCCCCCTCGCCGCACACCATTACACCAATCTCCGTGTCACCAAACCGGCTTCGCCGAGCTTGCACACCTCGTCGACCACCGGTCCAGCGCCACAGGCTCCGCCAGGGCAGCCCTCGACCCGAGCCGGCTGTGGCCGATAGCGCTTCGGGCGAGGCGGTGGCCGAACGTCTTCGTGCGCAACCCGTTCGAGCCGGGTCGCATGAAGTCACCCCGCGCCGAGTAAGGGCGTGGAAGGATGGCCTCACGCACAACCGCGCTCCGTGTGCACAGCCAGCCCCATGGAACCCGAAGGTCGAGTCGTCTGCCCAGCAGAAGACGTAATCGAAGAAAACCATGACCGCACCCGGCGGTATCACGATCGATCCGGCACTCGTCGATCTGTACAAGGACCTGCACCGGCATCCCGAGCTCGGATTCCGAGAAGATCGCACCGCCGCGATCGTGGCCGACCGGCTGAGGGCATCGGGATTCGAGGTCACCACCGGCGTAGGGAAGACCGGCGTGGTCGGCGTCCTGAAGAACGGGCCGGGGCCGACCGCGCTGCTGCGGGCGGACATGGACGCCCTTCCCGTCCGGGAGGACACCGGGCTCGACTACGCCGGCACCGCCACGGCCACCGACGAGCACGACGGCACGGTGCCGGTCGCTCATGCGTGCGGCCACGACCTGCACACCACCTGCCTGCTGGGCGCGGCCCGAATTCTCGCTACCGACCGGTCCGGCTGGACCGGCACCCTACTGCTGGTGTTCCAGCCCGCCGAGGAGCTGGGCGCGGGTGCGCAGGCCATGGTGGACGACGGACTGTTCGACAGATTCCCGAAGCCGGACGTCGTGCTCGGTCAGCACGTGGCGCCCCTGCCGGCCGGCAAGATCGCCGGACATCCCGGCCCGTCGTACGCGGGCTCGGATTCTCTGCGGGTGCGGCTCGTCGGAAGGGGCGCGCACGGACCGATGCCGGAGGCGTCGGTCGATCCCATCGTGTTGGCCGCCGCCACGGTGTTGCGTCTGCAGACCGTCGTCTCCCGGGAGATTCCGAGTACCGCGACCGCGGTGCTCACCGTCGGGTCGATCCATGCCGGTGACGCCGCGAACGTGATTCCCGGGCACGCCGAGATCCAGTTGAACATCCGCAGTTACGACACCGCCGTGCGCCGCCGCATCCTCGACAGTGTCGAACGCATCGTGCGCGGCGAAGCTGCCACGGCCGGCGCGCCGGAGGACCCGACCATCACCGAGATCGAGCGCTTTCCGGTCGTCACCAACGACGCGGACGCGTTGCGCACGAGCCTCGAGGCCTTCGCGACCTGGCTGGGGCAGGACAACATTCTCGATCCGGGAGCCGGCGCCGGAAGCGAGGACGTCGGCATTCTCGCGACCACCGCCGGGGCGCCGCTGTCCTACTGGCTTCTCGGCGGCGCCGATCCGTCGCTCTTCACCACCGGTGACATGACCGATCCCGCGCTGCTCACCGTGCCGTCCAACCATTCACCCCACTACGCCCCTGTAATCGAACCAACGCTGCCGATCGGGGTCGCCGCGTTGGTGACCGCTGCCCGGACGTGGCTGCCGTCGACTCACTGACCGTCCGCAGCACCGGTCTCGATGCGTCCGCAATCACCCGCTACCGGCTGCACCGCATCGACCCATACCGAGTTGCTGGACGACAAGCGACCTTACGTCAAGTGACTTGGGTCTGGTGACCGGCAACACCGGCTCGGCCGGCAACATCACCCCCTGATCAATGCGGCGGTGTACCTGCGCACCGATCCGAGCACCCCGCCGCTTCGCGGGTGGACCATGGACTTCGACTACTGCCCGTGCACGGTTCACTGGCGCAACGAGACGACCGGCGCCCCCGGCACCGCAAAGCCCACACCGACCTGCTGCCGGTGCAGACCGCTGCGGACGCGATCACCGCTACCGTCACCATCGACGGGGCAAGTATCACGCTGCAGTCGGGCGCCCCCACCTGGCACGCCGCGTGAACGAGCGGTGAATCCGGGGCCGGACGGCCCCTCGAACAGCGCCGATTCCCCGCACGACGGATGCGGCCGAGGGAGATGCTTTCGTCGGTGCGCGCGGATCGTGACGCCAGGCGCTGCGCCGACGGCGAGCATCACTTGACCTTCACACTGTGACAAGCGCTCGAATGGTCGACGAAGGAGGTGTATCCCATGAACACAGCCAGCCACGGCGAGCCGGATGCTCGCCTCGTCGCCGCCCTCGTCAGTGCCGATCCGGCAACTCGGCTGCGGTCGGCGCTCGAGGCCGGCACCCTCGCCGACGTGCGGCTCACGACCATCCTCGTCGGCCGGTGCGGCGTCGAACCGGACTTCTTCGTCCGCGACATGCTGACGTGGGCGCTGTGCCGGCTCCCGGCCGACGTCACCGTGCCGAGACTGCTCGAGGAACTCGGCTCCGGCAGCGCGCAGGCCCGCAGTCAGGCCCTGCACACGCTGTCCAAGATCGGCGATCGGAAGGCCTGGCCTGCGGTGTCGACGATGCTGCACGACGGGGACGACGACGTTGCCCGCAGTGCCTGGCGGGCGGCTGTCACGCTCGTGCCGGCCGGCAGCGAGGGCCGGCTCGCCGCGGCTCTGGGGACCGCACTCGGCCGAGGCGACCACGACCTGCAACTCAGCCTCAGCCGTGCACTGGCGATGCTCGACGAGGCGGCGACGCCGGTCCTGGAAGCGGCCATGGTGAGCTCCGACCCCGGCGTCCGGGCGCATGCGGAAGCTACCGAACGGCTCCGCCTCGATCCCGACAGCGGGTTCACACTGTCGCTGGAGCTGGCGAAACGTGTCGCCGCCACCGCACCGGACCGGGAAGTGACGTGATGTTGATCGGTGAGGTCTCGCGACGTTCCGGTGTCAGCACCCGCATGCTGCGCCACTACGACGCCCTGGGTCTGGTGACGCCGACGGGTCGCACCTCCGGCGGCTACCGCGAGTACACCACCGACGACATCCGTCGCCTCTTCCATGTGGAGAGCCTCAGGAGTCTGGGCTTGTCGCTGCACGAAACCAAACGCGCGCTGGACGAACTCGACTTCGCGCCGGCCGAGTTGGTGCACGACCTGATCCGGCACACCCGTGCGCGGATCGCTGCCGAGACCGAACTGCTTGCGCGACTCGAGCGGGTCGACTCGGCCGCGCCGGAAGCGTGGGAGGACGTCCTGCGCATCGTCACACTGCTACACGCGTTCGAATCGGAGTCCGGGTCCCGCCGTCAGCAGGCCGTCCTGTCGCAGCACGAGAACGCGGCGCTGCCCGTCGAGGCTCTGGCCGAGGCAGCACTCGCAGAGGACGACCCGAACGTCGCCGGGGCGCTGCGCTGGTCGTTGGCGAGGGCAGGGGCTGCGGGGCTGGCGGAGTTGGCTGCCGGGTTGGACTCGGCAGACGTCGACGTCCGGCGGAGGACGATCGCTGCTGTCGCGGAGGTGCACGTCCCAGCCGCGACCGCGCTGCTGTCGAAGGCTCTCGACGACAGCGATGTCACCGTCCGCGACCGCGCCGCCGTGGCCCTCGGCTCCCGGGGTGCCGGGGAGGCCGTGCCGATCCTGCTGGAGATGGTCGTCGAGGGCCGGGCCGACGTCGAAGCCGCCGAGGTTCTGGGCATCCTGGCCGGCGCATCGGGGTCCACGGTCGACGTTGTCCGCGCCGTGCAGGAGGTGCTCGACGGCTCGCTCGACGCACCTGCACGCCTGCGCGTGACGCAGGCACTCGCCGAGATCCCCGGACCTGCGGCACGGGACGTCCTCATCGCACTGACCGACCACCCCGACCGGGTGGTCGCAACGACCGCGTCCGTGATCCTGGACAGGCGCGAGTCACCGTGAACGGCTGAGGTGCGCCCAGCACCCCGCGGGGTGCACGGGCCGAGTCGATCCGCCCCGGCCCTCCTCGCAGGGTGCGTTCACAGTCGACGTCGAACAGCCCCCGACGCGGCCGCTACACGCCGCGCCTCGACTCCCACAACCCGATCACGTTGCCCTCGGTGTCGGCGAAGTACGCTGCGAATCCCATGTCGCCGATGGGCATTCGCCCCGTCACCGTCTTCCCGCCGAGGGATTCGATCCTCTGCAGCGCGGCGTCGATGTCCTCGACGTCGACGGTCACGACGGGACTCTTCAACTCGTCGCGTCGGAACATGCCCCCGTTGATGTACCCGGGTTCGGTGGAGGTGCCGGTCTCGTCGACGGGACCGGTGGTGACGAGGGTGTAGTCCATGCCGGGGACGTCCGCGAGCGACCATCCGAATGCGTCGCGATAGAAGGACCGGGCGCGGTCACCGTCGTCGTAGGGGAGCTCGAAGTGCACGATGCGTCCTGCCATGACGTTCGCCTCCTGTGCGACCGGAACGACCGGGTTTCAGCGTAGCCTCCGCGAACTGGTGGACCCGCCCGATCGAGGCCGATCGGCGCTAAGCCACCGCTAAGAGGATGCGGGTGTACTCGACCGTGACAGCCCGGTCGAGCGAGGAAGAACCATGCACGAGAGCACGTTGACCGTCCACCTCCGGGCGGTGCTGCAGTTGACGCAGACGCAGATCCAGATCTTGGCGGCGCGCCGGGAGCGCACGGCCGACCCGGTGCGCCTGCGGGAGATCGCGGACGATCTGGAGCACGCGCTCGGCTACCGGGACGCTCTGGAGCAGGCCCTCCAGGATGGCGGCGCGCCGGCCGAGCGCCCGTCGGCGCGGGCCGCGCGCCTGAGTCGCTGCGTGGAGCAGATTGCGACGTCCGGCGACGGGCGCCGGGTGGCGGTGCTGGAACGGGTCCTGCACGAGCAGCTGGTGGACCGCACCCGGGCGCTGGCTCGACTCACCGCGGCCGGCGACCATCGGCCGGTGCACTACTGGGCACGGCGCTACCTGGCGCACTGCCGGAGCCTGGGCGAACCGCAACCGGCCGGGGGCGACGAGCAGTGGTCCGTCAGGTCACGGTGACGGTCATGCTCCGCTCGTCCGCCGACCTGTGCTCGGCCCGCTGCAACTGGAGCGACACCGGCCAGGTGCCGGGCCGCTTGGCGCGCAGGTAGAGGATGCGTTCGCTGCCGGCGCCGGGGAGCGGATTCCGGGACGGTACGAATCGCACGTCGCTGAGCAGGAGACCCTTGCCGATGTGGGTGGGGCACCAGGTGTAGTCGCGGGAGGTGTTCTCCGGCAGGTGCAGTTCGATGGTGTCGCCCACGGCGACCTGCAGGTCCCGGGGTCCGGTCGTCACGTGCCTCATTGGACCAGAGTACGGCGGCTTTGTGATCTATGTCACTATCGGGAGCGATCCGGGGGCCTCGTTCGTCGGAACACGTGTCGGGGGTCCGCGAGGCGGGTACCCGGACCACCGAGATGGGAATCGACCAGGGAGTGGGAACACATATGGCCGCATCGGTGTCAGACGAGTTCGAGATCGAGGCGACGCCCGAGCAGGTGATGCGCGCGTTGACCGACATCGAGCGCATCCCGGAGTGGTCGTCCTCCCACAAGGACGTGCAGGTCGAATCGCGGCACGACGACGGCCGGCCCCGCGTCGTGCGCATGACGCTCGCACTGTTCGGCATCTCGGACACGCAGGTGATCGAGCACGAGTGGACCGAGGAGTCCACCTCGTGGACGCTGATCGAGAGCGAGATGCAGCACTCCCAGGACGGCGAGTACCGCCTGACCCGCACCGAGCGCGGGACGCGCGTGCGGGTGACGATGTCCACCGACCCGAAGATCCCGGTGCCGGGCTTCATGCTCAAGCAGGGCCAGAAGCACGCGGTGAAGACGATCCGCAAGGGTCTGACCGAGTTCGTCCTGCGGCACTACGCCTGACCCGGCAGCCCGACCCGGCACCAGGTCCGGCACGCCACCCGCCCACAGTCTCGGCACGCCGAGCCGCCGGCGCGTCGTGCGCGCCGGCGGCTCGTCGCTTTCCGGGATCAGCTCAGGTGGTGGACCTCCTGAAGCCCGTACACCGGCGTCGGGATCCCCTCGTGCCGGGCCTTGAGCTGCAACGCCAGGTACAGCGAGTAGTGCCGCGACTGGTGCAGGTTGCCGCCGTGGAACCACAGGCCCTCCTGCCGGGTGGGCTTCCACATGTTGCGCTGCTCGCCCTCCCACGGGCCGGGGTCCTTGGTGGTGTCCGACCCCAGGCCCCAGCACTTGCCGACCTTGTCGGCGACGTCCTGGCCGATCAGGTCCGCCGCCCACCCGTTCATCGAGCCGTAGCCGGTCGCGTAGACCACCAGGTCGGCCTCGAGCTCGGTACCGTCCTCGAGGATCACGCTGTTCTCGGTGAGTTCGCGGACGCCGCCGTGGGCCAGCTTGATCTCGCCGTCGGCGACGAGTTCGGCGGCACCGACGTCGATGTAGTAGCCGGACCCGCGGCGCAGGTACTTCATGAACAACCCGGAGCCGTCGTCCCCGAAGTCGAGCATGAACCCGGCCTTCTCGAGCCGGGCGTAGAAGTCGGCGTCGCGCTCCCGGATCGCGTTGTAGACGGGAATCTGGAACTCGTGCATGATCCGGTACGGCAGCGACGCGAACGTCAGGTCGGCCTTGGCCGTCGTCATCCCCGCGGCCAGGGCCCGCTCGGAGTACAGGTCGCCGAGGCCGAGGTCCATCAATGAGTCGGATTTGACGATGTGCGTGGACGAGCGCTGCACCATCGTCACGTCGGCGCCGACCTCCCACAGCGCGGCGCAGATGTCGTGCGCCGAGTTGTTCGCGCCGATCACCACGGCCTTCTTGCCCGCATACGCGTCCGGCCCGGGATGCTGGCTGGAGTGGTGCTGGTCCCCGCGGAACCGGTCCATGCCGGGGAAGGTCGGGATGTTGGGCTTGCCGGACATGCCGGTGGCGAGCACCAGCTGCTTCGGCCTCAGCACGACGGGTTCGCCGTCGCGGACCACGTTCACGGTCCACTCGCCGGTCGCCTCGTCGTAGGACGCCG
Organism: Rhodococcus sp. ENV425; assembly: GCF_002887785.1. Classification (NCBI taxonomy): domain Bacteria; kingdom Bacillati; phylum Actinomycetota; class Actinomycetes; order Mycobacteriales; family Nocardiaceae; genus Rhodococcus; species Rhodococcus sp. ENV425. The sequence goes on along the minus strand of NZ_PCZU01000247.1, from coordinate 16,316 downwards.
AGGCGCACGTGGTCTTGGACCAGTAGGGCACCTCCATGACCTTGGTGTACATCTCGAGCCAGTCACCGATCTTGTCCTTGGGCGCGAACACCGGCCAGTTCTCGGGGAACGGCATGTACGGCAGGTGGTCGTACCAGACGGGATCGTGCAGGCACAGCGACTTGTAGCGGCCGCGCCACTGGTCGCCGGGCCGGTCGTGCTTGTCGAGCACGAGCGCGGGCACGCCGAGCTGGCGCAGGCGGGCGCCCAGGGCGATGCCGCCCTGGCCGCCGCCGACGATCACGACGTACGGCTGGGTGGTGTAGCCGAGTTCGCGCTCCTCGGCCTCGCGCTTCTCGGACCAGGTGACGCGGTTGCGGTCGGCGCCGTGCTGCACGCCCTTGGGCCGGCGGACACCCTTGCTCTCCTCGTGCCCCTTCAGCTCCTGCATCGTGGTGAGCAGGGTCCAGGCACCCTCGTCCTTCAGCCGCAGGTGCCCGACGCCGCGGCCCACAGCGGTCTCGAACGCGATCCAGGCGCTGACGACGCCGCCGTCCTCGGTGGGGGGCTCGGTGGTGCGGAACCCGCTGGGGTCGGCGTCGTGCAGCCGCGCACGGAGCATGTCGCCGACACCTTCCCGGCCCTCGACGGTCTTGAGGTTCCAGGTGAAGGCGACCAGGTCGCGCCAGAAGCTGTCGGTGGCGAACATGCCCGCGGCGGCCTCGACGTCGCGCGCGGCGAGGGCGGCCTCGAAGTCGGCCAGCCACGCGTCGACCCTCTGCTGCGGTCCGGTGATCGCGGCGTCGGGTGGGGTCAGTGTGTCGGTCATTGCGTGCTCCTCGTCCTGAACTGTTGTGATACAGAGCACACCGCACGGCAGGTGGGTGCGGCCAGCGTTGCATCG
>NZ_PCZU01000247.1:5957-15381 GCF_002887785.1 Rhodococcus sp. ENV425 | reverse complement strand
CGGCGACGGTTCGTCCGGGATGCGAGGGTGGAGCGGTGAGAAACGGACATCCTCGCCCGGCGGCGGTCGCGGCGGGCCTCGCCGTCGCGGTGTCGACCGCCGTGGGATGCGCGCCGGCGATCGACTGCGGCGCCGCGATCACGCCGCTGCACGAGCCGGTCGGCGCGTGCCTGCGATTCGGCGTGAGCACGCCCGGCGGCCCGACCGCCGTCGACGAGTTCGAACGGGTCGCCGAGATCGCGGGCACTCCCCCAACCGTGGTGCTGTCGTTCTCCGACTTCGCCTCGCCGCCGCCCGTCGCGGGGCTCGCCGCCGTGCGGCGGCTGGGCGCCGACCCGATCGTCACGTGGGAGCCGTGGCGCTGGCTCGGCGACGGGCGGTACGAGCGCGGCGAGTTCACGATGGCGTCGATCGCCGCGGGCGTGCACGACGACTACCTCTACCGCTGGGCCGACGAGCTCGCCGCGTGGGGTTCGACCGTCTACCTGCGTTTCGCGCACGAGCCGAACGGGACCTGGTACCCCTGGAGTCCGGCCGGGGGGACACCGCCGCACGTCTACGTCGCCGCGTGGCGTCACGTGCACGAGTTGTTCGCGTCGAAAGGGGTGGCCAACGTGAAATGGGTGTGGGCTCCGAACGTCTCGTTCGAGGGCAGCAGCATGATCGCGGACCTGTACCCGGGGGCGGAGTATGTCGACGTGGTTGGGGCCGACGGATACAACTGGGGCGCCACGCAGCCGTGGAGCCGCTGGACGTCGCCGCGGGAGCTGTTCGAGGAGACCCTCGACGAGCTCGGCCGGATCGCGCCGGGCAAGCCGATCGTGGTCACCGAGGTGGGCAGCACCGACGTCGGCGGGTCGAAGCCGGACTGGGTCGGCGACCTGATCTCCTTCCTCGACGACCGGACGGATGTGGCGGCGTTCGTCTGGTTCGATCACGACAAGGAAACCGACTGGCGGCTGGCGAGCACCCCGGAAGCGGCTGCCGCGCTGGCGGAAGCCCTGCAGAGGGGGCAGCGCTGACATGACGACCGACGCCTCGCACCTCCCCGACGACCTCGAGGACCAGCGGGTCCGCGACCTCGAACGGCTGGAGATCCTCGACACGCCCCGAGAAGACCGGTTCGAGCAGATCACCCGCATGGCCCGACACGTGTTCGGGGTGCCCATGGCGAGTGTGGCACTGCTCGACCGGGACCGGCTCTGGTTCAAGTCCCTCCAGGGGCTCGACCTCGTACAGGTGCCGCGCGAGGAGAGCATGTGCAAGACCACGATTGCGCGCACCTACCACCATCCCGGCGATCCGACGCTGATCGTGGAGGACGCCTCCGCCGACCCCCGGTTCGCCGGCATTCCCGGTGTCGGCGGCGCCGACGGCGTCCGCTTCTACGCGGGCTACCCGTTGTACGGTCCCGCGGGTCATCCCGTCGGCACGTTCTGCATCTACGACACCGAGCCGCGGACACTCGACCCCGACCAGCTCGACGCGTTCGCCGAACTCGCCGAATGGGCGCAGCGGGAACTGCAGCGCGCCGACGAACTCGATCGCGCCGCCGCGATGCAGGCCCAGCTGCTGCCGCGCCCGTTGACCGGGCTGCCCGGATTCGAGGTGCAGGCCGTGTGCATTCCGGCGTTCGTGGTCGGCGGCGACTTCTACGACCACTACCGGTTGCGCGGCGGGCTGGTCGTCACCGTCGCCGACGTGATGGGCAAGGGCCTCGGCGCGGCGATCCTGTCCTCGGCGGTGCGCTCCACGTTCCGCGGCGCGTCCCGGGTGATGGAGCGGTTCAGCCACGCCGAGGCGTGCAGCGTCCTGGACACGGGCGCCGCGCTCGGCGCCGCCGCCGAGAACCTCACGGACGACTGCGAACACACCGGCACCTTCGTCACCGTGTTCCATGCCGCCGTCGAGTTCGCCACCGGGTCGGTGGACTACGTCGACGCCGGGCACGGCCTGGCCGCGATCCGCCGTCGCGACGGCTCCGTGGTGCCGCTGGCCGGCACCGGACTACCCGTCGGCGTGCTCCGCGAGACGTCGTGGCAGGCGCAGTGCACGCGCCTCGAACCCGGTGACACGCTGGTGATCTGCTCCGACGGGCTGCTCGACCTGCTCGACGAGCACAGCGACCGGGAGGCCCTGTACCGGTTCGTGGCCGACCATGCGACGCCGCACGACCTGACCGAGGCGGCGCGGGCGCTGGCCGAAGGCAACCCACCGATGGACGACGTCACCGTCGTCGCCGTCCGTCGCTGCGAGGACGCATGAATGCGGCCGGTGCGGACCGCTACCCGTCGCCGGGCCTGCGGATCCTGATCACCGCGACGGTGCTGCTCGGCGTGAACTACGTGGTGTGGCGCTGGCTGTTCTCCGTCAACTGGTCCGCGTGGTGGATCGCGGTGCCACTCGTCGTCGCCGAGACGTACAGCCTGATCGACTCGATGCTGTTCGGGCTCACGATGTGGCGGTGGCGCCGGCGGGCCGCGCCGCCGGTCCCGCCGGACGGGCTGACCGTCGACGTCTTCATCACCACCTACAACGAGCCGGTCGACCTGGTGATCGGGACCGCCGAGGCGGCGGCACGCATCCGGTATCCGCACGAGACATGGATCCTCGACGACGGGGAGCGGCCCGAATTGGAGCGCGCCGCAGCCGAACTCGGGGTCCGGTACATGACGCGGGCGGCCAGCTGGACGAACAAGCCCCGGCACGCCAAGGCGGGCAACCTCAACAACGCCCTGCTGCACACGCACGGCGAGTTCATCCTCGTCCTCGATGCCGACCAGGTGCCCGACCCGGAGATCCTGCACCGCACCCTCGGCTACTTCGAGGATGAGCGGACGGCCCTGGTGCAGACACCGCAGTACTTCGTCAACGTGCCGGACTCCGATCCGCTGGGCAGCCAGGCCCCGCTGTTCTACGGCCCGATCCAGCAGGGCAAGGACGGCTGGAACGCCGCCTTCTTCTGCGGCTCGAACGCGATCCTGCGCCGCGAGGCGCTGATGCAGCTGGGCATCACCGGCTACGTCCGTGCCGTCGAGGAGGGCGTGGTGCGGGCGCTGCGCACGGCCGGCAAGGTGCTCGACCGGGCGCGATCCGAGGTCGGTGCGAACCAGCCGGAGGTTCTCGCCGCCCTCGATTCGGTGCGGGTGGCCGTGCGCACGGCCCGCGCGGCCGTCCGGCAGGGACAGCCGCTCGCCGAGGTGACCTACCGGTTCCAGCAGAGCGTGGACGAGGCCGCGCGGGCCGTGGTCGACGCGGACGCCGGATCGATCCGCGCAGACCTGGAGGCGATCGCCGCCCTGACCGCCACCCCCGGGTCCGACGCCGACGGAGTTCTGCTCGACGAGACGACACTGTCGCGCCTCGCAGACCGCGAGTGGTCGCCGCTCGGGGCACTCGAGTCGATCCGCACGATGATCCGCGCCGTCGACGTCAGCCGCGACGACGAGGCCGAACCGACGCTGGCGCTGGCAACGATCTCGGTGACCGAGGACATGGCCACGTCGATGCGCCTGCACGGGGTGGGCTGGAAGTCGGTCTACCACCACGAGGTGCTCGCGCACGGTCTCGCGCCGGAGGACGTGGGCACGATGCTCACCCAGCGGCTGCGCTGGGCGCAGGGCACGATCCAGGTGATGCTGCGGGAGAATCCGCTCGTGCAGCGAGGATTGACGATCCCGCAGCGGCTGATGTACTGGGCGACGATGTGGAGCTACCTCGCGGGTTTCGCGGCCGTCGCCTACATCGCCGCGCCGGTGATCTACCTGATCTTCGGAGTGCTGCCCGTGCAGGCCTACAGCTGGGACTTCTTCGGCCGGCTCATCCCGTTCCTGCTGTTGAACCAGCTGCTGTTCTTCGTGGTCGGTCGGGGCACCCCGACCTGGCGGGGGCAGCAGTACAGCCTGGCGCTGTTCCCGGTGTGGATCAAGGCGTGCTGGACGGCGTTTCGCAACGTGTACCTGCACAAGCCCCTCGACTTCGCGGTGACCCCGAAGACGCGGCAGGGCCGCGCCACGCTCCCGTGGGGCAAGGTGCGGTACCAGATCGCGGCCATGGCGCTGCTGGTGATCGCGTCGGTGGTGGGCGTGGTGCGCTTGTATCTGGGCGCGAGCTCGGTGCTGGGCGTCGGCGTCAACCTGTTCTGGGTGCTGTTCGACCTGGCGATCCTGAGTGTGGTGATACCGGCGGTCCGCTACCGCGGGCCCGACATGGAAGGAAGACGATGACGCACTTCGCAACCCGCACCACCGGCTCGGACGTGGTGGTGGTCCGGCCCGAGGGCCGGCTGAACATGGTCGCCGCACCGCGGCTGCGGGAACAGCTGCGCGGCCTCGTCGAGGGCGGGTCCGCCCGCGTCGTCGTCGACCTCGGCGCCACCGAGTTCATCGACTCGTCGGGGCTCGGGGCGCTGGTGTCGGGGCTCAAGGCCGCCCGGCAGGCCGGCGGGGACCTGCGGCTGGCGGCGCCCACGGCGCAGGTGCGCAGCGTGCTGTCGCTGACGAGCCTCGACCGCGTGCTGCGCACGTACGACTCCGCGGACGCCGCGTTCGATGGCGACTGACCCCGGCGCGGGATCTTGGGCCCTGACGACCGTCACGGGCGCCGACACGCTCACCGACGTGCACGCGCTGATCGAGAAGATGATGTGCGCGGGGCAGGTGGAGGACGAGGATCGCTTCCCGTTCGAGATCGCGGTGGCCGAGATCGCCGCCAACATCGTCGAGCACGCAGGCGACGGCGCTCCGGTCACGATGCGGCTGGAGCTGCGCCTGTCCCCGGACCGGATCGAGGCCTGCTTCCACGACGACGGCCGGCCCGCGCGCGTCGACCTCGAGACGGTCCGGATGCCCGGGGACATGGCCGAGCGGGGCCGGGGCCTGGCGATCGCCCTGGCGGCGCTGGACGAGTTGTCCTACCGCAGGCGGGGCGGCAGCAACCGGTGGATCCTCGTGCGGGAACGGACCGACCCGGCATAACCGCGCACCGGTCCGCCCGGGGCCGGCCACGCGACCGGCCCGGCGTCCGCCCTCGCCGCGGCGACCGAGATGCCGACTTTGTCCGGACCACCCCCGTTAACTTCCCGTTAAGTCGACTCCCGCGCGACCGCTCGGACCGCCGGAAAAGCCCAGGCCGGCGCCGCGCATCTGCCGTTTCGTCGAACGTCGGGATCGACGGCTCGCCGATGTGTCTATTACAGCGGCGGAGCGGGAACCTCAGACTCAGGCGGTCGAGAGGTACATCACACTCGATACCAAACCTGGTTGTGAAGGGGTTCCCATGTCGAACAGCGATCAGCCCGAGCTGAGGCACACGCTCGAGAAGCGGCACCTGTCGATGATCGCGATCGCGGGTGTCATCGGTGCAGGCTTGTTCGTCGGCTCGGGCGCTGCGATCCGGGAGACCGGTCCCGGGGTGCTGGTCGCCTACGCACTCGCCGGGGTGGTCGTCGTGCTCGTCATGCGCATGCTCGGCGAGATGGCGGCGGCGAATCCGCAGACGGGGTCGTTCTCGGCGTACGCCGACCGGGCCATCGGCCGATGGGCCGGGTTCTCCATCGGATGGCTCTACGCCTGGTTCTGGATCATCGTCCTGGGCATCGAAGCGACGGCCGGCGCGGTGATCATGAACCGCTGGATTCCCGGCGTGCCCCAGTGGACGTGGGCGCTGGTGCTCATGGTCGTGCTGACGCTGACCAACATCGCGTCGGTGAAGTCGTTCGGCGAGTTCGAGTTCTGGTTCGCCGCCATCAAGGTCACGGCGATCGTGGCGTTCCTCGTACTCGGCGTCCTCGCGATCTGCGGCTTTCTGCCCGGCGTCGAGGCGCCGGGACTGAGCAACCTCACCGGTCACGGCGGCTTCTTCCCCAACGGGACAGGTGCCGTACTCGCCGGGGTCCTCGTCGTGGTGTTCTCCTTCTTCGGAGCCGAGATCGCGACCATCGCCGCCGGCGAGTCCGCCAACCCGGCCGAGGCGGTGCGCAAGGCGGTGCGGTCGGTCGTGTGGCGGATCCTGATCTTCTACATCGGCTCGATCGCCGTCGTCGTCACCCTGCTGCCGTGGGACGACGCCTCGGTGGCGTTGAGCCCGTACGTGGCGGTCATCGACTCCTTCGGCATCCCGGCGGCCGCCACCATCATGGACGTCATCGTGCTGACGTCGGTGCTCTCGTGCCTGAACTCGGGCCTGTACACCGCCAGCCGCATGATCTTCTCCCTGTCGCGCCGCGGTGACGCCCCGCCGTCGCTGGCCACCATCGGACGGTCCGGTGTGCCCCGCAACGCGGTTCTCGTCTCCACCGTGGTCGGCTTCCTCACCGTGGGCCTGAACTACCTCTACCCCGAGACGGTGTTCCTGTTCCTGGTCAATTCCTCCGGAGCGATCGCCCTGTTCGTGTGGCTCGTCATTGCCGCGTCCCAGCTGCGCATGCGCCGCTCGCTCGAGGCCCAGGGCCGGGAGCTGTCGCCGAGGATGTGGCTCTTCCCGTACCTCACCTGGTTCACCATCGCGGCGATCGTCGCGCTGTGCGCCGGCATGATTGCCCTGGAGAGCACGCGCAGCCAGATGCTGACGTCCTCGGCCCTCGCCGCCGTCGTCGTCGGAGTCGGCGTGTACCGGCAGCGCCGCAGTGGCGCTCCGGCTGCGCCGGTGGACGCGAACGCCGGCGTCGCCGACGTGGTCCCGGAAACCACCTGACCGACCGGCCGGTGTCGCCCTCGCGGGTACCTGCCTCACCCCGGGGGGCGACGTCGTGTCCCGAGTTCCGCAGCGCCGCTCAGAACAGGGTGGGGTCCGCCGACTCGGCTGCCGGCCGCGGCGGCGCTGCGACCGGGCGCCGGTGCTCGGCCACGCGCGCGCCGAGCCCGTAGCGGGACACCAGCGGATCGACGCGGTCCTTCAACCACGTCTTGTACTCCGGTGAGACGTACGCGCCGCGGCCGTAGATCTGCCGGTACCGCCGGATCAGGGCGGGGTGCTCCTGACCCAGCCACGACAGGAACCAGCCGCGGGTGGCGCCGCGCAGATGCATCGGCAGCACCGTCACGCCGGTCGCCCCCGCCGCCGAGATCGCACCGAGCAGATCGTCGAGGTGCCGGGTGGAGTCGGTGAGGCACGGGATGACCGGTGCGACCATGACGTGGCAGGGCAGCCCGGCGTCGCTGACGGCCCGGATCAGGTCCAGACGTGCCTTGGGCGACGGGGTGCCGGGTTCGATCTGCTTCTGCAGGTCGGGCTCGCCGATCGCGAGGGAGACGGCGACGCCGATGTCGACCTGCCCGGCGGCGAGGGTGAGCAACGGCAGGTCGCGGCGCAGCAGCGTGCCCTTGGTCAGGATCGAGAACGGGGTGCCGGATTCGGCGAGGGCCCGGATGACGCCGGGCATCAGCCGGTAGCGGCCCTCGGCCCGCTGGTACGGGTCGGTATTGGTGCCCAGGGCGACGTGCTCGCGCTTCCACGACCGTCGCGCGAGTTCGCGGCGCAGCACGGCCGCGACGTTGGTCTTGACCACGATCCGGCTGTCGAAGTCGCGGCCCGCGTCGAGGTCGAGATACTCGTGGGTCGGTCGGGCGAAGCAGTATCGGCACGCGTGCGAGCAGCCGCGAAAAGTGTTGACGGTGAAGCGGAACGGCAGGTTCGACGCCTCGGGGGTCTTGTTGAGCGCGCTCTTGCACAGCACCTCGTGGAAGGTGATGCCCTCGAACTCGGGGGTCTGGACGCTGCGGACGAGCCCGGCCCGTTCGAGGCCGGGGAGCGCGCCGTCGTCGACGTCGAGAGTCTGTGCCGCCCACCGCATGCAGCCAGTCGAACATACGTGCTAACGACAGTCAAGCGCGGGGCGGCGGGGGCGGCCTGACAGAATTCCGGGCCATGACCCGTGTGAACATCTCGTCCGGCTCCGAATGGGAGCCCAGGATCGGCTACTCCCGCGCCGTGCGCATCGGCAACCAGATCGCCGTGTCCGGCACCACCGGCGCCGGCGACACGCTCGCCGACCAGACGCGCGCCGCACTGAAGACCATCGAGGCCGCGCTCGGCGAGGCCGGCGCCTCGCTGACGGACGTGATCCGCACGCGCATGTACCTCACCGACATGTCGACATGGGAGGAGGCCGCGCTCGTGCACGGCGAGGTGTTCGGCGAGATCCGCCCGGCCTCCACCATCCTCGAGGTCTCGAGCCTCATCGACAAGGGCCTGTTCATCGAGATCGAGGCCGACGCCGTCGTGTAGGCGGCTGCGCCGCCGGTGCGTCCTTCGGGCGGCAGGAACAGCCCGAAGGACACACCGGTGCTACGCGCCCGCGGCCTCCCAGCGGGCGCGCTCGGCGGCGAACGCCACCGACTGCACCTGCTGGAAGGCGTCGATCGACGCGGCGTTGCCGGCCAGGAACCGCTGGTGCTCGGCCAGGGAGAACGTGCCGTCGGTGATGTCCACCCCCCCGCCGCGGCCCGCCGCGAGGTCGGCGCGCAGGTCCATCAGCTCCTCCGGTTCGACGGGATACCAGGAGATCCGGTCGAAGAAGCGCAGCAGCCACGGTGTGCCGGCCTCGAACGGGCCCGCGGCCTGCGGGTGGCGGTGGTTCCACACCTGGGTCGTGCGGCCGACGAACTGGTAGCCACCCGGGCCCTCCATGCCGTAGATGCACAGGTACGCCCCGCCGATGCCGACGGCGTTCTCCGGCGTCCACGTGCGGGCCGGGTTGTACTTGGTCGTCACGAGCCGGTGCCGCGGGTCGAGCGGGGTCGCGACCGGCGCCCCGAGGTACACGTCGCCGAGACCGAGCACCATGTAGTCGGCGGCGAAGACGGTGTCGAACACGTCGTTCACCGAATCGAGGCCGTTCATCCGGCGGATGAACTCGATGTTCCACGGGCACCACGGCGCATCCGCCCGCACCCCGTGCATGTACCGCTGGATCGCCTCGCGGGTGGCCGGGTCGTCCCACGACAGGGGCAGGCGCACCCGCCGGCTCGGCACCACGAGCTCGTCGCTCGCCGGGAGCTGCTCCTCGGCCTCGGCGAGCAGATCGAGCAGCGTCGGCACCGGCAGCACGTCGGGGTCGACCTTGACCTGGAGCGACCGGATGCCGGGGGTGAGTTCGAGCAGGCCCGCGGGGCGTTCGGTGTCGAGCCGCCGGTGCAGCGCGTGCACGCGGGCCCGCAGCGCGAGATCGAGCGTCATGTCACCGTATTCGACCAGGACGTTGTCGTCGCCGCTGCGCCGGTAGGTGACGGCGGTGTCGCCGTCGCGGCGGGCGAGGACGCCGTCGTCGCCGTCGCCGCCGGGCGAGACCACCAGCGACAGCCCGGCGCGACGGGCGACGCCGAGTGCGCGGCGCGACGCGGCGTGCTCGGCGCGGACGGGCACGAACCGCACCGTGTGCCCGGGCGCGAGCTGGCCGAGCTTCCACCGGTCCGCGGCGACGACG
>NZ_PCZU01000247.1:815-5908 GCF_002887785.1 Rhodococcus sp. ENV425 | reverse complement strand
GGGGGTGTCACCGGTGAAGTCGAGCGCACCGACGGAGTACGCGTTGTCGTGGATGTTGGACGGGTGCAGGCCGGCCTCCCCGCCGTCGGTGCGTGCCCACTGCGGCTTCGGCCCGGTCAGGCGCACGCCGGTGCGGTCGGAGTTGAAGTGCACCTCGTAGTCGGTGGCGTAGAGCGTGTCGATGTCGCTGCGGGTGAAGAACTCCGGAGCGCCGTGCGGGCCCTCGGTGACGGCGATCTCCCAGCGGGCGGTCATGGCCGGCACGTGTTCGGCCGGCACCGGGACGGCCGCGCCGGTCGCGACCTCCCCGACGACGAGCACGTCGCCCTCGGTGAGGGTGCGGCCCTCGTGGCCGCCGAACCTTCCGAGGGTGAAGGTGGCTGCGCTGCCGAGGAATTCGGGGACGTCGAGTCCGCCGCCGACGAGTACGTACACGCGCAGGCCGGGGCCGGCGACGGCGCCGACGTCGAGCACGCCGCCGGCGGGGACGGTGACGGGACGCCACTGCGGGACCACCGTGCCGTTCACCGTCACGGTCGCCGGGGCGCCGGTGACGCACACCTCGGTGGCATCGGTGAAGCGCAGGGCCGGCCCGGCCATGGTGGATTCGAGGCCGGCCGCGCCCTCGGGGTTGCCGAGTGCGGCGTTGCCGAGTCGGAACGACAGGTCGTCCATCGGGCCGGAGGGCGGGACCCCGATCTGCCAGTACCCGGTGCGGCCCGGATAGTCCTGCACCGTGGTGAGCATGCCGGGACGGTCGACGGTGATCTTGGTGGTCATGACGGTCGGGCCTCCGGTCGGGTGACGATCATCCGCACCGTGGTGGGGTCGAAACCGTTGCACGGATTGTTGATCTGCGGGCAGTTGGAGACGAGGACGAGCACGTCGCGGTCGGCGCGCAGTGCGAGGCGCTTGCCGGGCGCGGAGAGTCCGTCGACGATGCCGAGGGTGCCGTCGGGGTCGACGGGCACGTTCATGAAGAAGTTGATGTTGGACACCAGGTCGCGTTTGCCCAGGCCCCACCGGGCACCCTCGACGAGGAAGTTCTCGACGCAGGCGTGCTGGTGCTTGGTGTGGTGGCCGTAGCGCAGGGTGTTCGACTCCTGCGAGCAGGCGCCGCCGACGGTGTCGTGGTTGCCGACCTCGTCGGCGACGAGGGTCATCAGTTCCTCGCCGTCGGCGGCGCGCAGCACCGAGCCGGCGGTGAGGAACAGGTTGCCCTGCGCGGCGACGGTGGCGGCGGCGCTGTAGCGGACGGTGGTGTCGTGGGCGTCGTAGATCAGGGTGTCGACGGCCTGGTTGCCGTGCAGATCGACGATGGTGAGCACGTCGCCGGCGGCGACGACGGCCGACCACGGTCCGCGGGCGCCGGCGATCTCGTCGCGGATCACGGTCCCGGGGACGAGCGCCGGCAGGTCGAGGGTCGAGGTCATGATCAGTGCTCCGTTCCGGTGGCGGCAGTCCAGGCGTCCTCGGTGTTGAGGACGGCGCGCCGGTATTCGGGGTCCGTGTTCGGCAGGGTGTCGAGGTCACGCGGGGCGTGCCAGGCGAGCACCTCGAGGGTGGTTGTGGGGAACCCGGGTGCCGGGTCGAGGGGGTGGGCGGTGTTGGCGATGAGTGCGATCACCGGCAGGTGGATCAGCAGCTCGACGCAGGCTCCGGCGCCGGCGGTGCCGGTGCTGGTCAGGGCCCCGTCGGCCGCGACGCGCACGCCGTGGAAGAACGACAGGGACGGCGGCAGGTCGCGCGGGGCGAGGCCGTGCTTCGCGGCGGCGACGGTGAACAGCTCCCGCCCGGCGGGGGCGTGCGAATGCAGGCTGCCCGCCCCGTATTTCGCCGTGTTCCCGGCGAGGTTCGTGGTGCCGCACAGGGCGTCGTGGCGGCCGGAGGTGTCGGCGACGACGGTGGCGAGCACCCGGCCCTGGTCCGACAGCAGTGGGTGCCCGACGCCGAGGTAGGCCTGCCACGGCACCTTGACGGTGTCGGCGACGTTGAGCCGCTCGTGCGGGGCGTCGGCGCGGAAGAGCAGCAGGTGGGCGCAGGCGGCGCCGTCGATGTCACGCAGCCGCAGCCGGGTGCCGCGGGCGAGGACCTTGGCGGTGTAACGGCCGCCGGGCACGGTCTCCGCCCAGGTCATGGCGGCGGTGCGGCCGCCGGGCGGGGTGGGGTACGCGGTGGCGGGCACGGTGGGCATGCCGTCGGTGACGGTGCCGGCCTGCGCGCGGGCGTGCGCCTTTGCGGCGTGGGTGGTGGCGGTGTCGAGGACGCCGGTCATCTCAGGCTCCGATCGTGACGGGGTTCGGGTGCGCGGCGCGGCGCGGGAAGCACAGGGCGCCCAGAGCGACGACGGCGGCGACGGTGAGCGGTGCGGCCCACTGCAGCAGCGGCATGGTGCCGTCCGGGTTGAAGATCTCGGCGCGCGGCCAGGACAGGTTGATCACCATCAGCAGGCCGTACGCGACGGCGAGGGCGTTGACGGGCAGGCCCCATCGGCCGAGGGAGAACAGCGGGTCGCCGTCGGCGTCGGTCGCCGTGCCGTCGTGCGGCCAACCGCGCAGCCGGCGCAGCAGCAGAGGCACGGTGACCATCAGGTACGCGAGGTAGATGAGCACGATGCACACGCTCGACAGGGTCGCGAAGATCGCGCTGTTGCCCATGTTGACCGCGAGGATGCCGATGCACACCACGCCGATCAGCACGGCCGGCGCGATGGGAGTGCCGGTGCGGGCGTTGACGTGCGAGAGGATCTTCGATGCGGGCAGTCGCTCGTCGCGGGCCATCGAGAAGATCAGGCGCGACGCGGCGGTCTGGATGGCGAGGGTGCAGATGAACACGGCGATGGCGACGTCGACGAGGAGCAGCGTGCCCCACGGTGAGGACAGGATGGCGCCGAGCACGTAGGGCAGGCCCTCGGCGGCGAGGCGGCCGTCGGTGAGGCTGGGGGCGGCCATGAGGGCGCCGAGGATCATCAGGCCGCCGCCGAGGGCGGAGACCGACAGGGCGAGGCGGATGGTGCGGGGTGCGACGCGCCGCGGGTTGCGGGTCTCCTCGGCGAGTTCGCCGGCCGAGCCGAAGCCGACCATGACGTACGCGGCCATGAGGCCCGAGACGATCCACGCCCAGCCGTAGCCGGGGGCCTCCCCGGTGACGCCGGTGTCGAGGACGACCTGCGGGCCGCGGACGGCGTGGGTGAAGAACATGCCGATCACGGCGACGACACCGACGATCTCGCAGGTGACGCCGATGCTGTTGATCCGCGACATCCAGTTCACGCCGATGCTGTTGATGATCGTGGTGAGCACGAGCAGCACCGAGCCGAGCAGGACGGCATTGGCGGCGCCGGAGGAGGAGGTCAGCGACGGGTCGTCGCCGATGATCTGGAATCCGCTCCAGATGTTCGGCAGGACCACCTGCAGGGCGATCGCGGCGGCCGAGGCGGTGACCATCTGGGCGAGGATCATGAACCAGCCGGCGAACCAGCCGACCACCTCGCCGCCCATCCGGCGGGCCCATTGATAGATCGCCCCGGAGATCGGATAGCGCGCCGCGAGTTCGGCGAAGTTCAGGGCGACCATGAACTGACCGGCGAAGACCACCACCCACGTCCAGAAGAAGGCGGGGCCGCCGAAGCCGAAGCCGAGGCCGAACAGCTGGAAGATGGTCGTCAGGATGGAGACGAACGAGAAGCCGGCGGCGAAGGAGGCGAACTTGCCGAGGTTGCGGTGCAGCTGCTGCTGGTAGCCGAATTCGCCCAGGTCGCCCGCGTCCTGGTGCGAGGCGGTCGGTGCAGCGGCAGCCGGCCGGGTGAGCGTCAGGCTCATGGCGGTGTCCGTTTCTGTGCGCGGTGGCGGCGGCCGGGTGACCGTCGAAAAACTGTCGAGTGACAGTTTTCGCGAGGTCACGTCTTGTCCGAATGACCGCGGCGTAACGAGTTCGTGACCGACGTTTCCTCCGTGTGACGGTCTGCTCACCGCCCGCCCCGGGCGCTGTCACCGTCCGATCTGTGCCATCGTCGAGGACGTGACCCACGCCCGTCCCGGACGCCCCCGACTGCACCGGCCACGCCGGCCCGGTTCCACCGCGCGCGCCGAAATTCTCGACGCCGCAGCAGAACTGTTCACCACCCGTGGATTCGCGTCGACCTCGACGCGGCTCGTGGCCGAGGCGGTCGGCGGCCGGCAGGCCTCCCTGTACAACCACTTCGCCACCAAGGACGACATCCTCGCGGCGCTGCTCGAGCAGACCGTCGCCCCCACCCTGTCGTTCTGCGAGCGCCTCGGCGACGACGCGCCCGCCGAGGCGCGGCTGTACGCCCTGGCGCTGTTCGACACCGCGCAGCTCGTCGCGGGACGCTGGAATCTCGGTGCGCTGTATCTGCTTCCGGAGGTGCGCACCGAGCGCTTCGCACAGTTCCACACCGCCCGGACCGGTCTGCGCGAGTGCTACCGGCGGCTCACGGTCGCCGTCCTCGACCGCCTCGGCGCCGGCGCGGACGCCGACGACCCGCGCGCCGATCTGCCGTTCCGGCTGGTCGAATCCGCCATCAACATCCGCGCGGACCGGGGCACGGACGCCGTCGCCGACCTGCCCGACGTGCTGGCGGAGGCGGCGCTGCGCGTGCTCGGATTCACCGCGCCCGCAGAGCCCGTGCGCGACGTCGCCCGCACGCTCGTCGCCCGTGTCGCCGACTCGAGTTAGAGTGCTGCCCACGCGAATCTGATTGGGGGGTCATCATGAGCGGTTTACTCGACGCTGTCGGCTCGTTCTCGACGGGAGGCGGCGTCCGTGTCGTACCCGACGGGGTCCGGGCCTTCGGCAGCACATCCCTGCGCGCCGCGGAGGAGGTCGCCCGCGCGGGCGCGATGAATCTGCAGGCCAACGTCTCGTCGCTGAGCCCCGCCATGGGCCTGATCGGCGCGGACTTCGTCGCGGCGTTCGCCGTCACACAGGGTGCGCACACCCGCACCGTCGCGCAGCTGGCATACGTCTACGCGTCCGGCGGTGTCGCCGCGCACGACGCCGCCGCCCGGTACGAGGCGCTCGACGCCGCGGTCGCCGCGGGACTCGGGGGCGCGCGATGATCGCACAGGAGA